>DATLRG010000498.1:0-3641 GCA_035534795.1 Chloroflexota bacterium | reverse complement strand
CATGCCACTGGCCGTTGGCGACACGGACTGCTCGCCGGCCAGACCGGTCAGGACGAAGCCGCTGGTTTCATCGGCGCAGCCAACCGCCGCGAGCGTCGGCAGAGGGAGATTGATCGTCGCCAGGCCGAACGTCAGACCTTCGCCGAGCGTCTCTCCGACCTCGAAGGCGAGCGCGACCGACTGCGCCAAGCCCAACAGCACCGGCAAGGCGCCCTGGGCTCGCTTCGCCAGGCCGCCGACGATCGCTCGATCGGCACCGCCGAGGTCCGTTTGCACGAGCGGGCACTGGCACGACAACGCGCCGAGGCCGCCGCGAGTGAAGCGAGCGATGCGGCAACAGGCCGTGCCGAGGATCGACGGACGCTCGCCGTCGGAATCGAACCGCGGGCAGCATCCTTGCTCGCGGTTGCTTTGCCCGACCCGAGATTGGTTCAGACGGCATTACGCGCCAGTGATCGCCTGAGTGGTACCTGCGGAGTGATCCAGAACGAGCTCGGTCTGCTCGCGAGCCTACCGGGCGAGCAGACCCGGGACCGAGCGCGGCTGGCCGAGCTCGTCGTCCTGCTCGGAGAGGCGGAAGCAACCATCGCCCGGGTCCAAAGCGAGCGCGTGGAAATGGCAGAGCAGGTTCGCCGCGCCCGGTCGCTGCTGGAAAGCCGCGACGTGCGCGAGTTCCAGCGTCAACGCACTGACCTGAAAGGACGCGAGGGGCGCTTCAGCACGGAACAGCTTGCCCTGGCGCACCAGCTTGGCTCGCTGCAGGACCGCGTCGCCACCCTCGCGGAAGCAGTGACCGCCCTGGCCGAGGCGGTTAGCGCGGCCGAAGCCGAGCTGACCAATGCCCTCCAAGCATTTACGACGACACTCCGTCTACATCCGGACGTTGGCGACGACGCATCGGTCGAATCCGACGACGACGCGCGCACCACCGCTCGCCGCTGGTGCGCGCTCGAAGCGGCGAATCCGGACCAGCTGGCCCACGCTGCCGAGCAGGCGCGCGAGCACCGCCGGGCGGTCTTCGACGAGAGGCGCGCCGAGTTGATCGATTACAACCTGGTCGTCGCCGCCGACGAGCGCGACCGGGTCGTGGCACAGCTTTCCCTCCGCGAGGAGCTGGCGTTACCGGCCTTGTTGGGCACGATCCAGCAACAGATTCGAGACAATCAGCTTCTGTTGAACGCCGAGGAAGAGCGACTTTTCAAGGATTACCTCTGCGACACCGGTCTCACCGCGATCCATCGGGCGGTGCAGGAAGGCGACAAGCTGGTCTGGCGAATCAACGACATCCTCGGCCGCACCCTGCTCGGTCGCGAGCGCTACGAACTGAAGCTGGAAACCGCGCTCGACCGAATCGAGGGAAGCTCGCCGCTGGCCCGCCACCACGCTCTCTTCCGAAAGGATCCGGCCACGATCACCGACGAGGAGCGACGGGTGCTGTTCGAGGCAGTACGCAGCGCGGTGTCCGAAGCCCGCCGTCGCTTTGCCGACGAAGGCGGTGTTTTCGCGGATCACCTCGCCCAAGCGTTCGATTACCGCGAGTGGTACACCCTCCAGTTATACGTGACCGACGAGAACGGTCAGCGCATGCGGATCAGTAGTCGCACCGCTCGCGCCCGCAGCGGCGCCCAGCAGCTATTCGCTCTCTACGTACCGCTTTTCGCCGCGTTGGCGGCGCTTTACCACGCCGCCGAGCCCTGGGCGCCTCGACTTTTTTCGATGGACGAGGCCTTCGACAAGGTCAGCGAGGACAACGTTACCCTGCTCCTGCGCTTCCTGGTCGACCTGGACTTCCAATGGATCGTCGCCAGTCCCCGGCTCAGTGGGGCCGGCCGCGACGTCTTGCCCGCTTGCGCCGATTGGCAGCTTTACCACAACGCGGTCGAGCAGCTTGCTCAAGCGATTCCGGTGATCTACTTTCACGGCGAGCTGATTGAGAATACGTCTTCGTGAATAATTCGACACCAGATGCGCAATGCCCCACCGAGCTCGATTACCCCGTACCCCGTGGCGAGGGATCGACGATCCGTCTCCCGAATCCCGACCCCTCGCCCCAAAACGAGAACGGCCGGCGCGCCGCCGACTTCTTTCGCCAGCGAGGCTTGGAACGCGTCGTCGACGCGGCCCGGACGGCCTTCTGGCGCAACGGTGGACCGACCGGGAAACTGATCGTCGCCGACGCGACTGACGCCGAGCACAGCGGCCTGGCCGCCTTGAGCGGTCGCCAGGTTGGCCACGGCGCGCTCGGGGTCAAGCTCGCCGACCTCGACGACTGGCTGCGTCGCAGCGGATTCGCCTGTTCGCTCGAGGCTCTCCTCGCGGCCTACCTTGGCGAGCCGCCGGGCAGCCGGGCGGAAGAGCGGGCCCGCGTCCAGCACTCGGTCGTCGAGCGTCGCGTCCGCTGGCAGAGAGCTTTCAGCGAGATTACCGAAACCCTTCCCGTCGACGCCATGGGACGGCGCTGGCTGCTCGACGGCGCGCACGGCATCGCCTGGCTCCTCCGTCGCTTCCAGAGCGCACCGCTCGCGAGTCTCGCTGAAAAGCGCGATCTCGTTCAAGCCGTTGCCCGAGCGCTATCTCGTTTGCCTTTGCAAGAACCACGCCGTCTCGCCGCCTTCGCTAACGACCTGGCCGGCAATCCGCACGCGTTTGATCCCGACCAGGAAGCCGGGCGCCTACTCCTCTATGGCCTGCTCGACCTGTTCGGAAGTGAGACGGGAATCGAGACGATGGCCGGAGAGCGTTTTTCAGCGGCGGACCGTCGAGCATTGTTCGAGAGGGTCGGCCTGCTGAGCGAGACCGTCTCGTCAACCGTCGTCGTCTTCAACCTGGCCGGAGCAACTGACCCGAACGGCGCCCCGGATCCTCGGCTAGCGGGTCCACCGTTCGTCGAAGTGCTTCCCTTACGCCGGCTGCTCACCTGGGGCAGTGTGTCCGTCTCCTCGGCTGACGTCTTCCTCGTCGAAAACCCGGTCGTCTTTGAAGATCTCGCCGACGCCTTGGAACCCATCGCGAACGACGTCGCCATACCTACTCTGGTCTGCACCGCCGGCTGGCTCAACGCCGCTGCCTGGCGGCTGCTCGATCTATGTCTCGCAAGCGACGCCGCCGCTCGCTTCTGGTACAGCGGAGATTTCGACCTGGCCGGCCTCCGAATTGCCGCGAGTCTGGCCGCGCGCTACCCCGACCTCTTCCGACCCTGGCACCTCGGCGCGAGCGATTACCGAATGGCGCTTCGCGAAGCGGGAACGATAGCATCGCGGGCCGACCTCCATCAGATCGCGAGCCTTGCCCCGCTGTTCCCCGACCTCGTCGAGGCGATCCAAGAAACCGGCCGCTGGGCCTATCAGGAAGCACTCACCGCGCCCCTGTTGGAAGATCTGCGAGCGGCAAGGTACAATGCACTCGCGGAAACGGCACCTGGCTAAAACCGTTTCGTGGCCTTCGTGGTCCAAAATGTCGTCTCCAGAGGAGGAATAGTGCCAAGCAATCGCCCCCAGATCTTGCTCGTCGCCAATCCGAGCGTCCACGAGCGCATGCTCGTGCCGGCTGACGTGACGCGTCTCGAGCAATTCGCCGACTTCGAGTGGCTGGCGTGCGACGTCCCGTTCGATCGGACGACCTGGACGAGCGTGCCCGAGGAT
>DATLRG010000497.1:0-4037 GCA_035534795.1 Chloroflexota bacterium | reverse complement strand
AAACCAGCCAAACCACCCTGAAAATTGCAGTAGTACCCCATGGTCATTCGGCGGCCGGCCGAACGACCATCTCGCTCTCCAGATTCGCCTCGACGTCGGTGGGGTCCATCCAGAATGGGTGGTAGGCGTCGCCGAGCCAGAGGCGAGTCTGGTCGCGGTAGTGCGGGCTGCCGAGGTGCGCTGACTGCCCCAGTGTCTGGACCGATTGGAGCTGGTCGGGGCGGCTCAGGTCCGCCACGAAACGGTAGGTCGAGCCGGAGACGACGCCGAACGGTACTTTCAGGCCGTGGCCCGCGGCGCGGACGATGGAGCTGCCACCACTCGTCGGATACGGACCGGTGTTAAACAGCGCGCGGAGCTCCGGCGAGGTTGCCAGCGGGTGGGGATGCTCGACCTGGTGCAGGGCGCCCCACCGCCAGGCACGGAGGTCTCGACCGCCCCACGCTTCCAGCGCTCCCAGCGCCCGCACGAACGCGTAGCGGACCTCGTCGGCTGGGTCGCTCGTCGCGAACCACGGGATCGACGCGCCGAGCAGCAGGCGGCGCCCGACCGCGCCCACGCGCGCGGCGGCGTGCTCGACCAGCGCCGCCGGGAACCGCTCCCGCGCCAGCGCCAGGCACCACTCGGCCCAGAAAGCCGTCCAGATCGACGGTCCCGCGCTATCGGTGCTGAAGGCGTGGTCCCAGGCGCGCAGGACCTGGACCGCCTCGCGGGCGAGTGGAGTCGCACCCGCACCGACGGTCTCCACCAGCGCCGGCACCAGCTCGCGGGCGCGCAGGCTCTGGACGTCGGCGTGGACCGCGGCGACGTCTGCTGGCCGCAGCTTCTCTTGAGCCGTCAGCCGCTCCCGGATGCGACGGGCCCGGTAGCCGTCCGCCCAGGCTCCGCCCACGAGGTACTCCGGGTCGCGCGTCCACGGGACGTTGTTCGCCGTCGCCACCCAGCCGCGCTCGGGGTTCTCCAGGTGCGGCAGCTCGTCGAAGGGGATGAACCCGTTCCAGGCGTCGTCGGGGTCGTTCGCCCGCCGCAGCCCGTGGCCGGGGCGGCCACGCTTGGGAACGAGGCCAACGGCGTGGTAGCCAATATCACCGGCGCGGTCGGCGTAGACGAAGTTCAGCGGCGGGCACGGCCACCGACGCAGGATGTCGAGGACGTCGGCTGCCGAACGCGCGCGGAGCAGGGCCAACGTCGCGTCGAACCCGGACGCGACCTCGGCGCCGAGCCAGCGGAGCGTGATCGGCCCCGAGGCGGTTTCCTCGAAACGGGGCAGCAGCGCGTCGACGATCGGGCCGCGTGCCGTGCGTCGAATTTCGAGGTCCTGGTCCGCTTCCCCGGCCACTGCGACCGTCTGGACCTCGACCGCGAACGGGCGCCAATCCGTTCCCTCGCGGTAGAGTCCCGGCCGATCCGGGCTGGTCTCTTCGCGGTAGAGATCGCGCACCGGCGCGGTGTGGTTGGTCAGTCCCCAGGCGACGTCGCGGTTGCGGCCGAGGTAGAGCACTGGCGTGCCGATGTAGATCGCGCCGGCGGCGTCGAAGGTTGGGCAGGTCAACTGCGCCTCGAACCACTGACTCGGCGCGTTGAGCTGGTTGTGCGGATCGCTGCAGACCACCGGCGCGCCGGTGGTCGTGAGCACGCCGGCGACGACCCAGTTGTTGCTTCCTTCGTCCAGCGATCCGCCACCGTGTCCCGCGTGACCTGACCGCCCGGGCGCGACCTCATCCGGAACGATCGTCTCGTCCGCTAGCTCGACGTCCAGGAAGGAGTTGGCCAACACTGGCGGGAGCAGGCGACGTGCTGCCTCGGCCACGAGAACCAGCTCGAGTCGGCCGGTCAGGGTCCACCAGCGATGTTTCCAGATGGCGATCGAGTCGGCTGGTCGCCAGGGCGTCGGGTCGTAGCCGAGGAGGTCAAACTCGACCGGTCGCCGCGCGCCAACCTGTTCGAGCCAGCGATTGATACCCGCGGCCAGGGCCTCGAGCACGCCGCGAACGAGTGGTGACTCGGTCTCCCAGGCGCGGTCGCCGGCCTTGCCCATGCCAAGCGTGCGCATCGTTCGATCGCTTGGCAGCGCGCGCGGCCCGAGCACCGCGGCGAGCTCACCGCGCACGAGGCGGCGCTGGTAATCCAGTTGCCAGAGCCGGTCCTGCGCCATCGCGTAGCCGAGCCCGAAGAACAGATCGTGCTCGTCGTCGGCGGCGATGTGGGCGATGCCCCAGGAATCGCGCCGGATCTTCACCGCCGCGCCCACCGCGCCGGTCGTCTCTTCCGCCGACCCATCTGCCATCGGCAGCCTGGTCCGAAAATAGTCCGCCGACCAGGCGTCGAGCGTTCGGACGCCGATGCCGGCCGCCGCCGCGACTGCCGCGGCCGGCTGACCGCGGAGCCAGCTCAGCACGGCGTCTCGCCGGCGTCGACCGTCGCCGGCGGTGCCGGGCTGCTCGCCGGGTCTTTCGGGCACTTGAGACACGCCAACCTCCCAAGACAGTCCTTGACCACAGACTATGGCGGATCAACTGCGCGCGGCAGGGTGAAGCTGAAGGTGCTGCCCTTCCCGACCTCGCTCTCGACCCAGATCCGGCCGCCCGATGCTTCCACGAGCTGGCGCGTGATGTAGAGGCCAAGGCCGACGCCATCGTGGCGCTCGGCTGCCAGGCGCGTCCGATGATACCGCTGGAATAGCGCGGAGAGCTCGCTCGGCGGGATGCCCTGACCTCGGTCGACCACCGACGTCACGACATCGTCGCCACGATCTTCCAGAACGACCAGGATGAGCGTGCCTGGCTCGGAGTATTTTAGCGCATTGGAGAGCAAGTTCATCAGGATGCGCTCGAGCCGGTCCGGATCGGCGACGATGGTGGGCAATCCTGCCGGCGCCTCGACCTGAATGCGCTCGGCGCCGCCGATCCCCAGCAAGCGCTCTCGCAAGTCGCGCACGAACCCACCCAGGTCCAGTTCCTCGGGATTCAGGTGAAGCTGCCCCGCCTCGAACCGCGTCGAGTCCACCAGGTCCTGGATCATCGCGTTCATTCGCCAGACGGCTTTGAGGATCGCCTCGGCGCCGCGTCTGCCAGTCCCGGCACGGCCATCCTCCTCCAGCTCTGATTGCAAGACGTACGCGTGGGCCTGAATGACCGTCAATGGTGCGCGCAAATCGTGCGAGATTGCTTGGACGTACTCTTCGCGCTGCGCTTCGCGCATGCGTACTTCCTCGCTCATCCGGTTGAAGGCGTCGGCCAGCTCCTCCAGCTCCGTTGGTCCCTCGACCACGATTTGGCGGCCGAGATCGCCGCGGCCGATGGCCACGGCGTGCTCGCGCAGTCGGTTGAGCGGAACGGTGAGAGTACGTCCGGTGCGGAGCGCGGTCAGAAACGCGGCGATCCCGACGATCAGGAGCAGGGCAAAGCCGCTCGCCAGATCGCGGAGGTCCGCGGCGACCACCTCGACTTCGGGGCGGTTCGCGGAGGCGACCCAGCCGATCGAGCGAATGGGCGCCAGGCCACCCATGCGGACCTGCCCATCGATCGCCGACACGTAGGTGTCGGTCACCTCCTCTCCCTTCAACGCCTGCGCGACGCTCGGTTCTGATCTGACCCAATCACGCCCCTCCCAGGTCAGATTGATCTCCGGATAATAGTAGACTCCTCGTCCCTGCCGGTCGATGACCGAGATCGCACCCTGGTCGGTGCGCATGACCGCGAGGACGTCCCCCAGGCGCTCCGGCTCGATGATGGCTACCACGATCCCTTGCAGATCGCCGTTCGGGCGACGGACGGCGCGCGCGATGACGAAGAACGGGGGTCCACTAAACTGGTCGAGCATCAGATCGCTGACGCTCCATTCCTGGCCGCCGGTGATCTGCCGAAAGAATGGACGGTCAGAGAGGTCCGTGCCCATGGCGAGCGCGTCGCTCGATGCGACAATCCGCCCGGTCGGGTCGGTCCAGCCGAACGAGCGCAGCGACGGGTACTCCTGGACGTTCGCGCTGAGGACCTGATTCATCTCCTCGACCGAGTCTCGCGGTGGCACGGTCAGAC
>DATLRG010000496.1:0-3151 GCA_035534795.1 Chloroflexota bacterium | reverse complement strand
CTTTCAGAGGCCGATGGCGACGTACGGCTTGAAGGGGTTCACACCACCGCGCAAGCGGCCACTGGCAGGATCGACCAGGACGGCGTTCGGGCGACCGAATCGCGAGTTCGCGAAGCCTTCGTCCTGAACCGTGACGTCGTGCCCCATCTGTCGCAAGGCAGCGATCGTCGCCGATGGAAGCCGACTGTCCGCCAGCACCGCCCGACCCTCGCAGTGGATGCGAGGCGAAGCGACCGCATCCTGCGGTCCCATCCCAAAGTCGACCAGATTGACGACGACCTGTAGCACTGACGAAATCACCTTACGTCCCCCAGGGGCGCCCACGGCCGCCAGCGGCCGGCCGCCGCGGCTGACGATGGTCGGCGAGCCGGCCCAGAGAATCCGGCGGCCGGGGGCGATCGAGTTCTGCGTGCCGGGCCGCGGGTCGAACCAGGTTGTGCCGTTGTTGAGCAGGATACCGGTCCCCGGCACCACCACACCCGATCCAAAAGCAGCCCCCAGCGTCGAGGTCAGCGCGACCACGTTTCGGTCGCGATCGACGACCGAGACGTGGGTCGTGTGGCCGGGGTCTGGCTGTTCGCCCTCCTGCCCAGCCTTCGATTGTCTGCCGGCCGCCTGGAAGTTCCACGGATCGCCGGTGACGGCCTCGGGCGTCGCGCGATCCAGCAGCATCTCGTTGCGACGGTGCGCTGCGTAGGAAGCGCTGAGGAGACCCTCGTACGGAACCTCGACGAGCGCCGGGTCGCCCAGGTAGCGGAACCGATCGAGGAAAGCACGGCGAAGCGCTTCGATTAACAAATGCGTCGCCGGCGCGGATCCGAACTCCAACTTCGCGAGCTCGAAGCCGTCGAGCAGCCTGAGGGCCTGCGCCACGGTGAGTCCGCCGCCGATCTCGGGCGCAACGGTTACCTGGCAGTCGCGGTACGGCACGCTGGTCCCACCCGGAAACACCCGTACGCGGTAGCTCGCCAGGTCTTCCTTCGTGATCAATCCGCCGTGCGCTGCCATCTGGTCGGCAATCTGAGCAGCGACCTCGCCCACGTACAGGACCGAGGCGCCTTCGGCGGCGATTCGACCGAGGGTTCGCGCCAGATCGCGCTGGCGCAGGCGGTCCGGCGCACCGTTCGCGGCGTCCGGAGACAGCGGCTGCCCGGACGGGCGGAAGTAGATCTCCCGCGTCGAGGGGAACCGGACGATTCGCTCGGCAGCGATCAGCGTCGTCAGTGCGATGTTCCAATCGACGTCGACGCCGTCCTCGGCGAGTTGGATCGCCGGTGACATCACGTCGGCACGGCTCAGACGGCCGAAGCGCGCCTGCGCTTCGAGCAGGCAGGCCGGCGTGCCGGGGACCGCGGGAGTCAGCCAGCCGGTATTGTTGAGATCGTCGCGGACGGCCGGCCAGCCATACATTCCCGCGGTGGCCGGTGGATCGGCGATGGGGAACAGGTCAGGATGCACTCCACGGGGTAAGACGCTGGTGCCGTCGAAGACCGTGATCTGTCCGGTCGCCGCGTCGCGATACAACAACTGGGCAATGCCACCGACCCCGCTCATGAACGGCTCGGCAACGCCGACGGCAAAGCCGGCCGCGACCGCCGCGTCGACCGCGTTGCCCCCCTTCGCGAGCATCTCGGCCCCCGCCGCGGCCGCCGCCGGGTGATGGGCACAGACGATTCCATCGTCGGACACGACTTCGGTTTTCTGGATCAGCCACTCGCTACGCGTCGTCATCACCAGCTCACCCTTCGATCGGCTTGACCGGAGCGCGCCCGTAAAGCCTGCGGTAATGCGGTGCCACCAGGACTTCCGGCACCTGCGAGGTCATGCCGCCGTCGACGACCATCGCGGATCCCGAGCAGAACGTCGACTCATCGGAGGCGAGATAGAGCGCAGCATAGGCGATGTCGTCCGGCTTGCCGACGCGGCCGACCGGGCAGCCTTCGGTGAAGCCCCAGAACTCGAGCGGGTCGCGCTCGTACATCTGGTGAGTCGTTTCCACCGCGATGTGACCGGGGCAGATCGCGTTCGCGCGAATGCCCTGCCGCCCGAAGTCCATGGCGATGTTCTTGGTCAGCAGCAACAGTCCGCCCTTGATTGTATTGTAGGCGCACATCTGGGGACTAGCCGCGAGCCCGTTGACCGAGGAGATGTTGATGATCGAGCCGCCGCCGACCTTGATCATCTCTGGAATCGCGTACTTCGCGGTCAGAAACGCCGCCTTCAGTCCTACCTGCATCACCCGGTCCCAATCGTCTTCCGAAAGGTCGACGACGGTCCCATGCCGATTCCAGACGGCGTTGTTGACGAGTACGTCGAGCTTGCCAAACGTCTCGACGGCGGCGCTCACGATCCCACGCGCGTCAGCCGCGACGCTCACGTCGCCGCGAACGAACACCGCGTCGCCGCCCGCGGACTTGATCTCGTCCGCCACCGCCTGGCCCAGCTCCACCCGTCGATCGGTATTCACCACGACCTTCGCGCCTTCACGCCCGAAGACGAGCGCCGTGGCTTTCCCGATGCCAGATGCCGATCCGGTGACGATCGCGACCTTGCCGTCCAGTCGTCCCATGCTCTCACCCTCCCAGCGCAATACTCTCGGGCATTATAAAGCAAGGGCACGGTGAAGAATGCAAGGATGTGCTGGATTTGCTGTGCAAATCCAGCACATCCTTGCATTCTTCACCGTGCCCTTGCTTTATAATCTACGCGCGTGCCGCTGCCGGCGCGTGCTGTCGCTCCCACTTGTCGTAGAAGTCGTGCGCCGGGACGATCGGGGACACTTCGACGAGACGCATGTACTGGCTGTAAGACGCGTACTTCGAGCGCAGGTCCGCCTCGTCCTCGGCCTCGACGATGTCGTAGCCGGTGGTGCCGTCCGGCGACAGGTAGACGATGTTTCCGCGGACCTTCTTGATCTCGCCGGAGATAACCTTCCGAGTGAGCTCGTCGAGACACCCAGAGTCGACCTCGCTCTTCACGAAGAACAGCATCTGCTCCTCCTGCTCACGCTGAGTTCATTCCACGTGGCCGCTGGACTGACCCCGAATGGGGCAGACTCGTCCTGGCGGCACGTGTCGTGCCAGCCGCACGAGATCTGAAAACTGTAGCAGGGGGTGTCTGAGAAGTGGCAGTTGGAGGAAGAATTGCTAGG
>DATLRG010000495.1:0-2890 GCA_035534795.1 Chloroflexota bacterium | reverse complement strand
CATCGTACAGCTGGTTGCTCAACTCGCGAGCCTCGGCCTCGAGACGGCGCCGACCGACGCGGATAGGGAAGCTGCCCCGATCAACCGACCGGCGCAGCCCGCGGACGAGCTGGCGCTAACATCGACTGATCCGGATCAGGTTTCCGGACCGACAGATGCGACTCCTAATGAGCTTTCCGAGTGGCTCGAATCGCAGCTCATGCCCCGAATCGAGCGTCGACACGCGCGGCTCGACGCGCTGGCTACCGACGTGGCCGCCTACGAGCGGGCAGTGGACGCGGAAAAGCAGGCCGAAGAACGGCATCGCACGCGCCAAAAGGACCTCACGGACGAGCGGCGAGCGATCGAAGACGCCGAACGCGGCCTGAGCGACGCGTGGTCGAAGCTGGTACGCCGCTTGAGTGAGTGTCGAACGGAAACGGCCCCTCACCTGGGCAGCGCGGCAACCTGGGAGACACTTTTCACCGCGGCCGAGCAGGGCGCACGGGATTCGCTCGCGCTGGCTCTCGCGACAATCGAGCGCGAGGCTGGAGCCGCGAGCACGCGGGACGATAGCGAACAGCAGCAACTGAGTCAGGAAATTGGCCAGTTGGCGCAAACTCTGGCCACCCTCGACGGCGAAATTTCCCGGATCCAGGCCGAGCCCGACCTCGATCCGCCGCGTCGTCCCCACCGCGAACGGGCGCGCACCGCCTTACGTGCGGCCGGCGTCGAAGCCCGGCCGTTGTACACGCTGATCGACTTCGCGCCCGATCTCCCCGACGACCGACGCGGTCAAGTCGAGCGCATGCTCGACGACGCTGGCTTACTCGACGCCCTTGTCCTGCGCGACGCCGACCTTTCCACTGCCGAGGCAATCCTGAACAACGTAGGCCTGGCCGACTGCCGCTTCGTCGTCGATGAACCTGCCGTCGATCAAAATCTCTTGAACACTGTCCTCGTCGTTGATGCGACCGTCGGCTCGGCGGAGTGGCGAGGCGTGACCGAGCGAGCACTGGGCGCAATTGCCAGCACCGCCAATGCCACCACCCCGCGGGTTACTTTTCAAGCCACTGGCCGTTGGCGACACGGCCTGCTCGCCGGCCAGAGCGGTCATGGCGAAGCCGTGGGGTTCATCGGCACAGCCAACCGCCGCGAGCGTCGCCAGCGAGAAATCGACCGCCGCGTGACCGAGCGTCTCTCGCTCGGCGAGCGTCTCTCCGGTCTCGAAGCCGAGCGCGACCGACTACGCCAGGCTCAACGGGACCGCCAGCGCGCGCTGGCCTCGCTGCGCCAGGCCGCCGACGATCGCCCGATTGGTGCGGCCGAAGTTCGTTTGCACGAGCGAGCGCAGGCCCTCCGTCGAGCCGAGACCGCTGCCAAAGAGGCGGCCGACGAGGCAACCCGCCGTGCTGAGGAACGGCAGACGCTCGCGGGTCAGATCGAAGGACAAGCGACACGGCTGCTTGCCGTTGCCTTGCCCGATCGTGGCCTGGTTCAGACGGCATTGCGGGCCGGCGATCGCCTGACTGACGTGTGCAAACTGATTCAAAACGAGCTCGGTCAGCTTGCCAGTCTGCAAAGCGAGCAGTTCTTGGACCGAGGACGCCTGACCGAAGTCGTCGTCCTGATCGGCGAGGCGGAAGCAACCGTCACCCGGGTCCATAGCGAGCAGCAGATCGTGGAAGAGCAGATTCGCCGGGCCCAGTCGCTGCTCGAAAGCGGTGACCTGCGCGAGCTCCATCGTCAACGCCTCGACCTGAAAGAACGCGAGAGCAACCTCAGCGCCGAACAGCTTACCCTGGCTCACCAGCTTGGCTCGCTGCAGGACCGCGTCGCCACCCTCGCCGGAGCGGTGAGCTCCCTGAGTGAGGCAGTGAGCGCGGCCGAAATCGAGCTGACCAACGCCCTCCAAACCTTCACCACGATGCTGCGCCTGAACCCGGACGTCGTCGACGACGCCCCCGTCGAATCCGACGAGGACGTTCTTGCTCTGGCCCACGGCTGGGAAGCCGTCGACGCCGCGAATCCGGACCAGCTCGCCCATACTGCCGAACAAGCCCGCGAGCACCGCCGGGCTGTCTTCGACGAGAGGCGCGCCGAGCTGATCGATTACAACCTGGTCGTGGCCGCGGACGAACGTGACCGCGTCGTGGCGCAGCTTTCCCTGCGCGAAGAGCTAGCGCTGCCCGCACTGCTGAGCACGATCCAACAACAGATTCGGGATAATCAGCTTCTCTTGAACGCCGAGGAAGAGCGACTTTTCAAGGATTACCTCTGTGACACCGGCCTCACGGCGATTCATCGGGCGGTGCAGGAAGCCGACAAGCTGGTCTGGCGGATAAACGACATCCTCGGCCGCACTTTGCTTGGTCGCGAGCGTTACGAGCTGAAGCTGGAGACCGCGCTCGACCGAATCGAGGGGAGTTCGCCACTGGCCCGGCATCACGCTCTGTTCCGTAAGGATCCGGCGGCGATCGCCGACGAGGAGCGTCGGGTGTTGTTTGAAGCAGTACGCAGCGCGGTTTCCGAGGCTCGCCGTCGCTTCGCTGACGAGGGTGGTGTTTTCGCCGATCACCTCGCCCAGGCGTTTGATTACCGGGAATGGTACACTCTTCAGTTATATGTGACCGACGAGAACGGCCAGCGCATGCGGATCAGCAGCCGTACCGCCCGCGCACGCAGCGGCGCGCAGCAGTTGTTCGCCCTCTACGTTCCGCTTTTCGCCGCTCTGGCAGCGCTTTACCACGCCGCCGAATCCTGGGCACCTCGGCTTTTTTCGATGGACGAGGCTTTCGACAAGGTCAGCGAGGACAACGTTACGTTGCTCCTGCGCTTCCTGGTCGACCTGGACTTCCAATGGATCGTCGCCAGTCCCCGACTGAGTGGGGCGGGCCGCGACGTCTTGCCG
>DATLRG010000494.1:0-2580 GCA_035534795.1 Chloroflexota bacterium | reverse complement strand
AGGCATGTGCAACGTCAGGAACAGTGCGTTCGAGAGTCTCCAATCCAGAACGCGTCGTGAAAGCGATTGCCAAGCAGGTTGTGTAAGCGCTCGTCGGCGTGGATCAGCGGATACTGGGTCAACTCCGCGACCGCCAGGTAGAGTCCATCGTAGAACGAGCAGAGGTATCTCCCGCTCATCGCGAGCCCGGCGGAGAGCAAATCGTCGGTGTCAATCGTCTGCAGAGGTAAGGCAAGGAAACGTCGGAGGCCAAGCTGGGCAACCTCCCAACTGATCCGTTCACGAATCGCTGCCCGTCGAAGTGCATGGCCGAGCTCGAAACGAATGAGGCTGGGCGCGACAAGCTGGACGAGATTGTCCTCGTAATCGCGAAGAACCTGATACGCTTGCTCGAGAAAGGGCTCATCAGGTCGACCAATCAGCCACTTGGCAGCAATGCTCGCATCCAGGACATAGGACGCCGCTTCAACCACGAGCTACTCCGCATCCTCCTCCTCGTGGAGCAGGTCCTCCGAGTTGAGGTCAATCGTGCCACGGGTTTCACGAAACGTGCGTATTCCCAGGCCAGCTCGGCGCCGGCGCTCGATCTCCTCGGGAGAGACGGGACTCTTCGCGTGCTCCACGAGTTCTGCCACTGATCGCCAACGAAGGCTCTCCCTGGTCGCTTGCTTCATAACCTTTCACCTCCCTTACGCCATCTCGATTGTAGCAGACCGTGTGCTCATCGATCCGCCCCGACACTGGATGGTGCTGCTCCGGGACGTGGACGCCAGCACGGCGCAGGTCGGTCAGTGAGTCGCAGTCGTCTCCCGAGCCCGAATGACCGCTGGCGTTTATAATACTGAATTGAGGCTCTTGGCCTGGTCGCCCATGCTGCCCGACAGTTCTTGCTCATACTTTATGCCCTCGTGGGTGAAGAGCACTCGCTGGTGCGTAGCAACTAGAATATCCGTGGCCGAGGAGGTCAACCGATGGGCAATTTCGCACACCTCCGGCACGTGGGGATCCGCTCGGGCGACATCCCCCGGACGGCCGATTTTTACGCCCGGGTTTTCGGTCTCACGATCGTCGACGCGCCGCTGAGCGGCCAGGGCGCCGTGCTGAGCGACGGCATCGTGAACGTGACGATCGTGCCAATCGTCGACGAGACCAGTGCGACCGGCCCGGTCGTCGAAGGCAGCGAGCCGATTCATCTGGGCTTCGTCGTCTCCGACCTGGCCGAGACCTTCCGTCGCTGCCAGGAGCTCGGCGCGACGATCCTGGCCGGCAGCATCGGCCGCGACCCGGTACTGCCCGGCGTGATTCCGTCTCACTCGTTCAAGGTCGCCGACCCGAACGGCAACGTCGTCGACGTCATCGCGGACCCACATCACTGGAAGGGAATGGTGATCTGAGGAGCTGATCGTGTCAAGGACGTATCGGGCGGGCGTCATCGGGCGCACCGGCCAGGGGAATTACGGGCACGGACTGGATCTGGTCTGGACCGGTCTCGCGGGCGTCGAAGTCGTCGGGGTGGCGGACCCGGACGCGGACGGCCGCGCGGCCGCGCTGGCGCGGAGTGGCGCGCAGCGTGGCTATGCCGATTTCCACGACCTGCTGGAGAAAGAACACCTCGATCTCGTCAGCGTGGGGCCACGCTGGCCGGACTGTCACGCGGACATGATGATCGCCGCGATCGAGGCCGGCGCGCGCGGCATCTTCTGCGAGAAGCCCTTCGCGGCGACGCTGGCCGAGGCCGACGCGATGCTCGCCGCGGCGGACCGGGCCGGCGCGAAGATCACCCTGGGCTTGCAACACCGAGTCATGCGAGTCGTCCAGGAGATGCGGCGGATCGTCCAGAGCGGCGAGCTCGGCGAGATCCGCGAGGTACGCGGCCGGCCGACGATCGGGCCGCGCGGTGGCTCATTCCTGCTGACCGTGCTCGGCACGCACGTCCTGGACCTGATGCGCTACCTGGCCGGCGATCCGGCCTGGGCGTTCGGCCGCATCACGACGCGCGAGGGCCGCGAGGTGGACGCGCGCGACGCGCGGGAAGCCGCCGAAGCGTACGGGCTGCTCGCCGGCGACGCGGTTGGGGCGATCTACGGCTTCGGCAACGGCGTCACCGGCTTCTGCGACTCGTACCACGCGCCCACCGTCCCCGAGGGATCGCTCGCCGTCGAGGTGTGGGGCACCGAGGGCGTCGTGGCGCTGCGCTCGAGTGGATCGGGACGACAATTGTACCGGTGGCAGGCGTCGAGCGGCCGCCCCATTCAGGAGCTGACGCACGTTCCGGTCGCCGGCTGGGACGACGACCCGCGGATGTGCGGCCCCCGGGGGCTCGACCTGGACGTCCTGAACCACCAGCTCGCGCGTGACCTGATCGCGGCGATCGAGGAGGACCGTCAGCCGGACGTCAGCGGCGCGGATGGGCGCTGGGCTATGGAGATGATTTTCGGCGCCCACGAGTCGCAACTCACCGGTCGGCGGGTGCCACTGCCGTGCGAGCAGCGGGAGAACCCGTACCGCGCTCGTCGCGTGTCGAGGAGGACGTGATCTTCAGATTGGTTTGGCTGGCCTGCGGAGGCACAGCCTTGGCTG
>DATLRG010000493.1:0-3295 GCA_035534795.1 Chloroflexota bacterium | reverse complement strand
AGGTGCAGGATCGCACGGAGGAGGCGCAGCAGCGCTGTCGGACGCTCTTGCAAGCGCACGCCGATGCCGTCCGCGCGGCAATCTCTCTGTCTCAACAGCCAAACGACCATGTAGGTTTCACCGTGGCTTTACTTTAGTACTTGCTGGGGATTGCGGAGACAGCGGTCCCGGAGTATTCACATGGTTATGTTCAGACCAGCTCGATCCACCGTCTTTGGTCTGGCGATCATCATCCCACTGCTGGTGATCGGCGGGCTGGCATACCGCTCGGCGCCACGGTCGGCTCCGACGCCCGTCGTCGTCGCCGCGTCGGCGTCCTTACCGCCCGATCCCACACCGCGGCCGGCCCCGACCGAAACGCCAGATCCGCCGTCGACGCCGGCGCCAGTCACCCTCGCCGCCGCCGTGGTGAAAGTCCCTGCCGCGGACGCCGCGCCTGGCTCGGTCGTGGCGCCGGCTGCGATCGACGCAGCGACGCCGCTGTTCGTCGTGCGCGCACGCAAGGGCGGTCCGGTCGTTCGAACGGCACCCGACGGTAACGCCCAGGAGTTGAGCGGTCTCTATTTTGACACCTATCTGCCGGTCCTCTCTCAGCGCACTGACTCCGCTGGGACGCTCTGGTACCAGGTCCGGCTCTGGGGCGTGCTGCCGGGGTGGATCCGAGCCGATCAGACCGAGCCGGGCGATCCACCGACTCC
This sequence comes from Chloroflexota bacterium, assembly GCA_035534795.1. Taxonomy (GTDB): domain Bacteria; phylum Chloroflexota; class UBA6077; order FW602-bin22; family CADDYW01; genus JAJPKB01. The sequence continues at coordinate 2,597 of DATLRG010000493.1, read as the reverse complement.
GACGCCTCGCCCGCCTGCGCCGCCCTCTGCACCGGCGCCGCGACCAGGCCGGAGTGCCATTTTTCCGCTCAGCGCGCACGGAGTCACCAGTGATTGGGTGAATTTCCGCGCGGGATCAAGCGTCGACAGCGATCAGATCGATCTGCTCGCTCCTGGGACTGTCGTCGCGGTGCAAGCGTGGCAGACGGATGAACAGGCGTCTGTATGGTATCGCGCGACGGTTGGAGGACGAACCGGTTGGCTCTGGAGTGGAGCGGTCGACTTGACCACGCCGAACCCATCCAGGGTGATGGTCGCGGGGAAGCCCGTCTGGTCGGCGATCGCCGGCGACGGGATGTGGTTACCGGTCCCTTTGCTGGAGATGGCGGACCCCGACGCGGTCGTCCAGGCGGCCCACGATCTGGGGCTGTCTCATATTTACCTGGAGGTCGGAGCGTCCGGCGGCGGCTTCTACGGTCGTGAAGGGGTCGATCGCCTCCTGCCGGCCGCGCACCGGAACGGGATCAAGGTGATCGGTTGGGTGCTCACCAGCCTGGATAGCCTCCCGAACGACGTGACGCTGTGCACGACGATCGCCAACTACCGGACGCCCGACGGCGAGCGGCTCGACGGCATCGCTCCCGACATCGAGGACAACATGAACGCAACCGACGTGGCGGCCTTCTCACAGATCCTTCGCGCGCAGCTCGGGACCGATCGCCTGATCGTCGGGGTGATCTTTCCGGCCGGCTCGTGGATCGGGCAGCAGTATCCGGTGGCCGGCATCCTCAGCCATTCGTTCAACGCGCTCGCGCCGATGGCCTACTGGCACGAGTCGCGAGAGGCGTTCACCGCCGCGACCGTCTCCGATTACGTCCGCCACGCCGTGGTCGACATCCACGACGCAGTCGGCGATCCCCATTATCCCGTGGCGGTCATCGGTCAGACGTACGATAGCTTCAGTCGCAACGGAGCTGGCCCTAACAATCCGACCGGACAAGAGATCGCAACTGCGCTCGATTCGGCAAAGCGGGCGGGTGCGGTCGGCGTCAGTCTCTTTCAGTGGGGAACGACGACGCCAGCCGAGTGGGAGGCACTGCGCGCCTTCCACTGGACGAGCCCGGCGTGACCGGTGGCCGGTATGACCCTTGCGGCCAGGTGAGGAGTCCGGTGCCGCCTCGTTCCCGAGCCTGGTCTGGCGTCTTGGCAGTGCTCGACGGTCCGATGGCGAGCTGCCTGCTGGATGCTTGTCCATGCGCCCGACCAGTCCTGACGACGAGCGCCGTCCATCGCCCACTCAGGAGACGACACCGGCGGGTGCCGAACCAGTCCACGCCGCGACCCGCGCCTCTCCCCGATCTCTCCGCGACCGCGTCGCGAGCTGGCTTGATCTATTGTCCACCGCGCTCGCGTTCGCTTGGACTGCCACGCTGATCGGCGAGCTAGGTCTGAGCCTGTCGCCTGAAGGCCGTCTGCGGCTGCTCGAGGTCGACGTCGCGCTCTGGCTGACCTTCGTCATCGTGTTGCTGCTGGAGCTGGCACTCTCCCGAAACAAATTGCGCTTCCTGCGTAGCCACCTTGTCGACGGACTCGCCGTGCTCCTCCCGTTCGTCCGCGTCGTGGTGGTTGCCAGGGCGGTCTTCCTGCTTCGTCCAGCGTGGTTGCTACGACTGGTCCTGGTCGGTCAGACGGCGATCAGAGAAGCGAGCGACCTGTTCGAACGACAGCGCCTGTCGTACGTGCTGGTCGTGCTGGCGATCTCCACGCTGCTCGGCGCGGCAGGGGTGTACTTTTTCGAGCGCGACGTGCCGGACTCGCCCTTCCACGGTTTCGGAGAGGCCCTCTGGTGGGCGGCCACGCTCGTAACGACCATCAACACGTCGGCTGACCCCGTGACGTTGGAAGGGCGGATCCTGGGTCTCATCTTGAGGATCATCGCCCTCGCAGCGTTCGGTTTCATCACCGCCTCGATCGCGTCCTTCCTTGTCCTGGGTGGTACGACACCGGGCCGATCAGCGCGGCGGCCGGACGACGAGGCGGTCGCCAATCTTTCCCGAGAGGTGCAAAAGCTGCGCAGCGCGATCGAGCGGATCGAGCAGAGGCTGGGGACGCACGACGACTCGGAACGCTCCGATGCTCCGATTGAAGTGATAGACAAGAGAGCTAGCGACTAGTAGAATAAGGCCGCGGTCTTTGAGGCACAAAGGCTGACAGAAGGAACGGGAGATTTCCGCAATGGCTGACGAGAAGCGCGAGTTGACGGTGCGTGAGGCTGGCCGGCTGGGAGGGAGGAAAGTTGCCGAGAAATACGGCAACGAGTACTACCACGAAATCGGCAAGAAGGGCGGCCTGGCCGTCCTCAAGGCGCACGGGACGGAGTTCTACGAGCAGATCGGCCGCAAGGGCGGCAGCGCCGTCCGCGACTCGCGCGGACCCGACTACTTCTCCGAGATTGGCAAGAAGGGTGGCGCCGCGGTCAAAGAACGGTTCGGTTCGGACTACTACGCGTCGATCGGCCGAGTTGGCGGGAGCCGGAAGAAGAAGACACCGGCGACCTAGTATTTCGTCGCGTGGGGACTGATGGATGGTGCGTGTGAAAACCAGGCCCGTAGGGCCTG
>DATLRG010000492.1:0-6101 GCA_035534795.1 Chloroflexota bacterium | reverse complement strand
CTCATGCGCGAACACCTGCCGACCAGCTAATGGGGAGAAAACTGAACCGTGACCGGGAAGAATAGGTCGAAATAGGTGATGACGATCACCAGCGACACCAGCAGCGCGAGGCCGACCAGGTGAATCTGGCCTTCGCGTTGCGGATCGACCCGGCGGCCGCGGATCGCCTCGATGACGACGAACAGCAGGCGGCCGCCGTCCAGCCCGGGAATCGGCAGCAGGTTCGCTAGTCCCAACCCGGCGCTGACGGTACCGGCGACGCTCAAGATCGGGAACCACCACCCCGTGGCGACCGTCTCAGTTGCTGCCTGGCTGGTAATCTGATAGATACCGGCGGGACCGACCGGGCGCGCGACGTCGAGAGGAATCAGTCCGCGCAGCACCAGCAGCGGCAGAGTCAGCGTGATCGTGATCGTCTGCAGCGTCTGCCGCGCGCCATTCACCAGCGCGCTGGGTAGGGAGTAGTAGACGGGCTCGATCTTCAGCGCGTGTTCCATGATCGCGATGCCAATCGGTCCCTGTCCGGAGGGCCAGATCGTGCGCGGCGTCAAGGTGATCGAGGACATTGTCCCCTTGCGCCGAATCTCCAGCGTGGTGGGCTTGCCCAGAGACTGCTGGCTCAGCGCTGGGAGCTGCTCGGCTTGATCGATCGTCTGCCCGTCGTACGCGACGATCACGTCGCCGGCCGCGAGTCCGGCCTTTGCCGCGGGCGAGTCCGGCGACACCTGCGAGATCTCCACCTCACTCTTGGTGACCTGTGGCCAGCCCGCCGCGTAGGCCCCGGCAAACAGGAAAATCGCAAAAATAATGTTCATCGTCGCGCCGGCCGCCAGGATGGCGACCCGCCACCGCCGTCGGGCGGAGGCAAAGCTGCGCGGGAACGTCGGGTCCTCTTCGCCCAGCATCTTGACGTAACCGCCTAGTGGGACGAGGTTGATCGAGTAGTTGGTCTCACCGCGGCGAGTGCTGAACAGCCGCGGTGGAAAGCCGATCGCGAACTCTTCGACCTTCACCCCGGCGCGCTTTGCCAGGATGAAGTGTCCTAGCTCGTGGACCAGGATCAACAGGCTGAGGAGTAGGATGAAGATGACGACGTTGACGACGCTCACTCGCGGTTTCCCCCCTCGACTGCTCTGTTCGTCATGATCTCACACGGGTGAGTGGGCACCCGAGGGTGCCCACTCACCCGTGTGAGATACAATTCAAGCACGGCGCCGGCTTTGCCCAAGGCGTCTCTCCAGGTCTCGGCGGACCTGCTCGTCGACGGACAGGACGTCGTCGACGGTTGGATGCGCGATCGGCTGGTGCGCCTGGACCGCCCGATCGATCAGCTCGGGAATCTCGGTAAAGGCGATGCGGCCGTCGAGGAACCTGTCCACGGCGACGTCGTCGGCAGCGCTCAGCGCCGTCGCCACGGTCCCGCCGGCCGATGCGGCGGCGAGCGCGAGGTCGAAGCATGGATAGCGGCCGTGGTCCAACGGGGCGAAGGTCAGTTGTCCTAGCGCCTCGATGCGCAAGCGGGGCCAGGTGCTGGGACGGCGTTCGGGATAGGTCAGGGCGTGCTGGATCGGGATGCGCATGTCGGGCAAGCTCAGCTCTGCCTTGAACGAGCCGTCCACGAACTCGACCAGCGCGTGGACGACACTCTCGCGGTGCAGAACGACGTCGATCTGGTCGTACCGGAGTCCGAACAGCCAGTGGGCCTCGACAACCTCGAAGGCCTTGTTCATGAGGGTGGCGCAGTCGACCGTCACCTTCGGTCCCATGACCCAGTTCGGATGGGCCAGCGCCTGCGTGGGCGTGACTCGGGTCAGTTGGTCGGGTGACAGATCGCGAAAGGCGCCACCCGACGCGGTCAGGACGATGCGGCGGAGCGGGCCGTCGGTCGTGCCGGCGCCGAGCAAGCAGTCGCCGGCGAAGCACTGCCAGACCGCGTTGTGCTCGCTGTCGACGGGGAGGATCGGGATGCCGACGCGCCGCGCTTCGGCGATGACCAGCTCGCCCGCCATCACCAGCACTTCTTTGTTCGCCAGCAGGACCGTTTTCTCAGCCCGTATGGCGGCGAGGGTCGGCAGGAGTCCAGTGGCGCCGACGGTCGAGACCAGCACGCGCTCGGCGTCGGGCACCTGGCAGAGCTCGATCAGCGACAGCGCTCGGGCGCCGTTCCAGGTGCTGCCCGGCGCGAGACTCGGCGCGCTGACGTAGGCCGGAGCGTGTTCCTGCACCTGCCGGGCCAGCAGGTCGAGATTCTGGCCGGCCGCCAGCCCAGCCACCCTCAGCTCAGCCGGATTCGCCCGGATGACGTCGAGCGCCTGCTGGCCGATCGAGCCGGTGCTACCGAGTACGATAATGCCGCGTGCCACGTTTCTCGTCCATCAAAAGTATCACCCCGACCCAGCCGATCCACTGAGGACCCCACTTAAGAATACCACGACCGCGACGAATGCCAGGCCGTCGATCCGGTCGAGCAGGCCCCCGTGGCCCGGCAGGAGCGTGCCCGCGTCCTTGACGTGCGCCGCCCGTTTCAGCGCGGACTCGACCAGATCGCCGAGCACCGCGGCGGCGGCCAGCGTCAGCCCCAGCGCCAGCGCGAAGCCGCCGCTGAGCCGCAGCGCCGGCGCCCACGCGGCGCAGACGACGATGCCAGCCACGATTCCCGCGCCGGTGCCCTCCCAGGTCTTGTTCGGACTGACGCGCGGCCAGAGTCGTCGTCGACCGGCCAGGCGTCCGACAGCGTAGGCCGCGCTGTCGACCGCCCAGACCGACGTCAGCGCCAGCAGCAGCCAGGCAGTGCCTCGGCCCAGCGCGCCCAGTGAACCCAGCGCGAGGCCGGTCGTGCCGGGCCACTGGCGGATCAAGACCAGAAGCGCCAGCGGGAGGCCGGCGTACAACGAGGCCACCAGGGACGCGGCCCAGTCGATCGCGAGACGGTCGTCGTCGAGGCCCTTCCCGAGAGACAGAGCGAGAGCGATCACGAGGAGCACCGCGACGACGGCGAGAGCGACGGTCGGTCCCGCGGCCGCTCCCAGAACGAGCGCCACTGCGCCGCCGACGGCGACCGCGTTGGAGCGTGTGCGCGTGCCTTCATCTTGGCACCGGGATCCCTCACCCTCGCCCTCTCCCAGACGAGGAGAGGGAAGATCCGCCGCGCGCGGCTTCTCTTCGCTCTCCTCGCGTTGCCGGCCGCGGTTACCCCCTGCCCCTGCGCGCCCGCCCAGGAGCCCGCTGGCCTCCCACGCCGCGATCCCGGCCGCGGTGGCCGCGAGAATCCAAAACGGGACGCCGCCAAACCAGGCCAGGACAAGGATGATCGGAGCAGCGGCGAGTGCCGTCGCTACCCGAGCGATCAGCACGTTGGGTGCAGCACGCTGCCGAACTTCCGCTGGCGCTGCGCGTAGGCCGCGAGGGCCCGGCGCAGCTCGTCGCGGCCGAAGTCCGGCCAGCAGGTCGAGGTGGTGTAGTACTCGGCGTAGGCGGCTTGCCAGATCAAGAAGTTGCTGAGCCGCATCTCGCCGGCGGTGCGAATGATCAGATCGGGGTCGGGTTGGCCGCCGGTGTAGAGGTAGCGGCTGAGCAACTCCTCGGTGACGTCGGCGGCGGACACCTGATCGCGCATGATCCGCCGCACGGCGTCGACGACCTCGGCGCGGCCGCCGTAGTTGAAGGCGACGTTCAGGATGATCCGGTGGTTGTCACGGGTGAGCGCCGTCGCCGCGGCGATCGCCTGCAGCAGGCTTTCCGGCAGCCCGGCGGCGCGACCGATGTGTCGGACGCAGACGCCGTTCCGGTGCAGGTCCGCGGTCTCGTCGCGGATGACCTCGGCCATGATCTGGAAGAGCCCGTTGACTTCATCGGCGGGGCGGGTCCAGTTTTCGGTCGAGAACGCGTAGATCGTGAGGTACTGAATGCCGAACTCGACGCAGGCCTCGAGCACTTCGCGCACGTTGTCGGTGCCGGCGCGGTGGCCCAGCAGGCGCGGCAAGCCACGGGCCGCCGCCCAGCGCCCGTTGCCGTCCATGATGACGGCGACGTGCCGGGGCAGTTGGCTGGGATCTGGTGTCCAGTCGCAGGGCAGGACGTCGGGGTCGATCATACTTCCAGGACTTCTTGCTCTTTGCGTTGACCCGCGCGATCGATCTCGGCGATCGCGGCATCGGTCGCCTTCTGGAGACGCTCGACCCCGCGGTGGGATTCATCCTCCGAGAGCTTCTTCTCGCGTTCGAGCTTCTTGAAATCTTCCACCGCATCGCGGCGGCAGTTGCGAATCGCCACCCGCCCTTCCTCGACGCGACGGCGAATCATCTTGACCAGGTCTTTGCGCCGCTCCTCGGTAAGGGGTGGAATAGGCAGGCGGATTACTCTCCCGTCGCTCACCGGGGTCAATCCCAGGTCGGACTTGAGAATGGCCTTATCGATCGGGCCAACGAGCGCTTTATCCCATGGTTGGATCACGATCAACCGTGGCTCGGGCGTCGTGATGGCGGCAACCTGCGGCAGCGGCGTGAGCGTCCCGTAATACTCGACCCGAATGCGGTCGAGCAGCGCGGGCGAGGCGCGGCCGGTGCGAATCGCCGCGAGGTCGTGACCGAGGGCGTCCTCGGCGTGGCGCATACATTCTTCGCTGCCTTGCACGACAGCGCCGACAGTATCGAGTGACATCGGATTACCCTCTACGCTACCAACGTGCCGATGGGCGTGCCTTCGACCGCCCGCCGGATGTTTCCCTCCACGGCAAGGTCGAAGACGACGATCGGCAGCTTATTGTCCATGCAGAGCGACAACGCCGTGCTGTCCATCACTTTGAGCTGCCGGTTCAGCGCCTCGATGTAGGAGAGCTGGGTGAACCGCTGGGCCGCGGCGTTGGTGCGTGGGTCGGAATCATAGACGGCGTCGACCTGGTTTTTCGCGAGGAGCAACACCTCGGCGCCGATCTCGATCGCGCGCAGCGCGCCGGCGGTGTCGGTGCTGACGTAGGGGTTGCCCGTCCCCGCGGCGAAGATGACCACCCGCCCCTTCTCCAGGTGCCGGATCGCGCGTCGGCGAATGTACGGCTCGGCGACGGCCGTTACCGTGATCGCCGTTTGCAGACGCGTGTCGACGTCGATCTTTTCGAGCGCGTCCTGTAGCGCCAGCGCGTTGATGATCGTGGCGAGCATGCCGGCGTAGTCGGCCTGGGCCCGATCCATCCCGCGGTCCGCGGCGGCCTTGCCGCGCCAGATGTTGCCGCCACCCACGACGACGCCCAGCTGCGTCCCGAGCTCGGAGATCACGTCGCGGATCTGCCGCGCGATGCCGTGCAGCGTCTCGGCGTCGATGGTGCCGGACTGGCGGTCCCCCACCAGCGCCTCACCACTGATCTTCAGTAGGACCCGTTTGAACTTTGGCAAGCTCAGCCCTCGGTCACCGGTTCGCCCAGCTCGTAGCGGACGAATCGTCGGACCCGGATCGCTTCGCCCACTTTGGCCACGTACCGCTTGATCAGGTCCTCGATCGTCACGCTCGGTTCCTTGATGAACGGCTGGGCGAGCAACGCCAGCTCGCTCGCCCGGTCAGACTCGTCTGGTGGAACGTCGCTCGTCGCGATGTATTTCGGTGCGGTCGCGGCGACCTGCATGGCGATGTCGTGGGCCAGTTGGCGGAAGTCCTCGGTGCGAGCGACGAAGTCCGTCTCGCAGTTGACCTCGACCATCGCGCCGATGCGGCCGCCCGCGTGAATGTAGGCGTCGATCAGACCCTGCGTGGCAACGCGCCCGGCCTTCTTCTCGGCGCGGGCCAGACCCTGGCGATTGAGGATCTCTACCGCCTGCCCCACGTTACCGCCGGCCTCGACGAGCGCGCGCTTGCACTCCATGACGCCGGCCCCGGTACGTTCACGTAGCTCTTTGACCTGCGCTGCTGATACGTCCAATCCTGTATCACCCTTAAATTTGCTGATTAGAAGTTATCTCAACACCGCGGATTGGGCACCCCGTGGGTGCCCAATCCGCGGTGTTGAGATAATTTCTTAGACCGCGGCCGGGGTCTCCGGCTCGAGGTCAGCGTCCGGCTCCTCATCCGAGGGAGAAGCGGAGTACGCAATCTCCGGCTTCCTGTCGTCGTCT
>DATLRG010000491.1:0-15653 GCA_035534795.1 Chloroflexota bacterium | reverse complement strand
AGTTGCGCAGCAACTCCCTTGCCTCCTGACCCTCCCCACACACCCCCTTAGACGGCGGCCGGATGGATCAGGTCCACGTCAGCCGCCGCGAAGCCCCTTCCGGATTCGCTCGATCAGGTCGTCTTCGTGGCGTAGGGCGGTGAGATCCACAGGCGATTCCATTGCAACGTCGATCAGGGCGCGGATGATCACGGCTTTGCGGATGGCGCGCCCTCCTCGCCGCCGCGCCTCTCGGCACTTGTCCTCTAACCAGTCGATCTGACGTTCTTCGAGAAAGATAGCCGATTGCCGGGTCGCACCGTGTTCTGGCAGCGCACCAGGGGCGGCAAGGGGCGCGCTCTCGCTCTCGATCGCTTCGGCTTCACCGGGCGCAGCCGGCGGGCGGAAAAACAACGACTTGCCTTCAGGAAGGCTAGCTCGGCGAGGCATGGTCAAGCTCCTCGGCTAGTGATCGGTACGCCCGCGCTCCCTCGCTGGTTCGCGCGTAAGCCAGGATCGACTGTCCGACGATCGGACTCTCTTTGAAGCGGACGCTCTCGCGAACGACCGTGTCGAAGATTCGATATTGGACCCCGAGCTCGTCGCGCGCGCGTTGCAGCATCTCACGGGCGTGCAGGGTGCGGCCGTCGAAGCGGGTGGCGAGGATGCCCTCCACCTTGAGATCCGGATTGACTTCCTGCTGAATCTCACGGACCGTTTCCAGGAGCAGGCCCACGCCGAGCAACGTGTAGTAATCGCAGGTCATCGGGATCAGCACGCTGTCGGCCGCGCTCAGCGCGTTGACGGTCAGCAGGCCGAAGGATGGCGGACAGTCGATCAGGACGTAATCGAAGTGCTCGCGGACGAGACGAAGCGCGTTGCGCAGCTTGTCTTCGCGGCGGTTCATGTTGACGAGCTGGAGCTCAGCGGCCGCGAGGTGGATGTTGGTCGGCGCGATGCCGATCCGCTCTTCGACCTGCAGAATCACGTCGGCGAGCTTGGCGCTGCCGATCAAGACGTGGTAGGTGGAGACCTCGACCTGATGGAGGGGAAGGCCGCAACCTTCGGAGAGGCTGGCCTGCGGGTCCAGGTCTACCATGAGGACGACGCGACCGCGCTCGGCGAGCGCGCTGGCCAACGAGCGCGTGGTGGTCGTCTTACCGGATCCCCCCTTTTGGTTTGCGATGGCAATGACTCGGGCCACGCGGCAAAACCTCCGTAACACAGAGATACGTCTATACGGTGGAAACAGTGACCTATTGTACTTCTGGACGGTTGGCCGGTCAAGCGACGTGGCGGCGCGAACTGACATCGGAAGTCTGCGCCCATCCTCGAAGGAGCGGTCGTGGCGAGAGCCGATCAGTGTGACCGGGACCAGCCGGGCGGGGATCCCTTCTCGCAGGGCCAGGGGCACCTCTCTCCCGGCCTCTCCTCGGCCCGGGGAGAGGAGCTTGGCGCGACGGCCCGGGGCCCGCCACCTGGCTCCCGCTCTCTCCGCGCCGAAGGTTCCGCCTGGCGAAGGGGGTCAGGGGTAGACAAGAGTGGGCGGGGGTGAGAGGGGTGCCCGGGTTCCGTGCGAGACACCGATACCTACCGCTGTGAGACGGACGTGTTCTATGAACACACGGGGGAGCGATGAGATCCAGGGGTCCGATGAAGCAGCCACGATCACTCTCGCGCCAAGCCGTGCAGCGATATAACTGCACTATTGCTATAACATCTACTCGGGTAATACGATAGTCGCTGAAGTACAGCGATAGGCTACTATACTTACGTATAACTATGCTGCTATAATACGAGATAGACCAATGGACACCTAAGCGTGCAGACTCACGTAATAATAGAACGTTATACATAGACCTGCCGTAACGAATAAATGCAGCTAATCATATCAGTATCTTCATACAACTGTTCCTATAGACAGGCGTCTACCTCCACGACCCGGGTCGAGTGGAACTCCGCGGTCGATCGCACAGGTCTCTAACTTGATCGACTCGCAAAGGCAGGTATGACGACCAGCCGGCCAGGTTGCCCACTACCGGTCGCCCGACGCGGAGAACCGGGAGCGGGTAACCCCGTTCGAGCGATCGCCATTCTCATGGTGTAGCCGGTCTCTCAGACTGTCTTCGTCGCCAATAACCTCGGCCGTCCGAGCGGTAGCCATTCCTACCCTTGCCAGCGGCGGACCGGGGTGGGGAGAGGCGCCTCGCACCTGCATCGGGCAACCCCGACGTCTCCACACCGTTTGGGCCAGGCCGTTCAGAGAATCACCCTGCGCGACGTGCGGAAGATCTGCCCGTACCTCCCTATGGACGAACACTTGAGGTAAACAACACGCGGTAGAACGAATAGGGATATAACTGTGCGAAACGGTGGTCGTGGTATCGTGCAGACGTGTATCGGTATAGAGCAACAAAGCAATGAAATTGGTTACATATTGTGGTGATGATATAGCGTCGTATAGACGTGACGATGTTTGTCCGCGTGGTTGTACGTATCTACGGACGTCAGACGGGTGTTTCTGAACACACGTGCGCGCGTCACCCACGACACACGAACCAGCACCGCTGCCAGTGACTGCCACCAGCGTAACGCCCAGGTGGGAACGGGCCGAGGCAGGATACGAGAGGTTGTGTGAAGTATGTCAGTTGGTGAGCGAGGTACGCAACTCCCCCACCAACTGACATACTTCACACAACCTCCTCAATGGGCTCAATGGGGGATGCTCGAGATGGGATCACCGCGACGTGGACCCTGGCAGACGATCGGTAGAGCGTGTTATGAACTCCGGCCGATTTTGGTGTAATGACGCGAAATCGCTGGTCCCGACCCTGCGACGTTTCACTCTGTAGGACGCGGCCAAAACCACGGTTCATAACCCGCTCCAGTCGCGAGGTCTATCGGAAGGCTGGATTCGGCTGCGTGAGGACCGCGTGCTCCACCCGGACGGACGTTCGGGTAGCTACACCGTCGTCGAGATGAGCTCAGCTGCCGGCATCGTCGCGCTGGGAGCCGGAGAACGTGTCTGGCTCGTGGGACGGTACCGCTACCCGACGGACCGTGAGTCGTGGCAAGTCGTCACCGTCTACAGCGCCGCGCGGGAGGCTCCCGAGGTGGCAGCGCCGCGCCACCTCCTCGAAGAGACCGGCCTGACCGCGACGTGGTGGACGTCTCTGGGCTCGCGCCAGATCTGGAACAGTGTGGCCAACCACGTCGGGTACCTCTTCCTGGCGCAGAACCTCCTCCGGGGAGAAAGCGCCGGATGAAACCGAAGCGCTGGTCGCGCAGAAAGCAACGCTGGTCAACGCGCGGAGACCCGCCCAGACGAACAGCATGGCGCAAGCCGTCAGTCTCGTCGGACCGTACCACGCCTGGCATCACCGCCACGACAGCAGCGGACGAACGCTGCGACAGTCCATTCGTCCCGCCTTCCAGAGACTTCGACGCAAAGTGCAAAGCACGTGACGCGATCGGTCGCCATCTCGCCGCACCGTCCGTGTGGTTGCCGTGCTGCGTTTTACGTCTCCGCGCAGCGACCGGTTGTCGATGCCGGAGACGGATCGCTGCGTGGTCGCCGAAAGCCCAACCACGTTGCTGGCGGTCGCTTTGCTGCGGGCTGTCTTGCGTCGCTGGACCTTCTGCTGGAGAGCCGGGGCCCATCTCCGCGTGACGACGCAGGTCGGTGTCACCTTACATCGCGTCACTGTCACCTCGCACCATCGCCAGGTTTGGCCGTGACACTTATCGCCGGCCACTGTCACCATCGCACTGTCCCGACCTGAGCCAGGCGCTTCCCCACCCTTCGCCTAGCCATAGATGTGTCTCGGCGGCACACCACTGACCTGCTGTGCCCGCGCCACACGCTCTATGTCTAAATGGCACAGCCCGCAACGTGGCGCGAGGTCGGCTTCCCGCGCTGCCACGGGTCTCCGAGCGCATTATTCGGAAGCGCTCGGTGCTGAAGGCGCCACTGCGCTTCCCACCCTCAGGTAGGTCGCCGGAAGGCGAGAACGGCCCATGTGAGGCAATTACTATTACCATAATGGCCACGTGACAGAATGTTGGTGGAGGAATTGTGGATAACGACGACACGAGACACGAGATCTGCCGATAGTATATAGGTGACATAAGGTTGTGGAAGTAGTTTGGCGTTCCGGTGCAGTCAGATGGTGGCCCGCGTGGGACCGGCAGAGCGGCGCCGCGTAGAACGCATCCATACGTCGTGGACAGAGGGCCGCGGGCTGGGGCCCTTGCCGCGGACGCATTCTGATGGCGGAGCACGGAGACTCGTGCAATCGCTGTGCCGCGTCGTGCCGCCGCCTCGCGCCAGGCGCGTTCAGCGGGTCGGCATCCCGCTAGCGCATGTTCAGGTGCATATTCAATGGAATCTACACGTGATGAGTCGCCTGCGCGTCGACGCGCGCCCGAGGCGGTGGTCAGCGGATTTGGACGCACCTCGGACGGTGGGCTGCGCGGTGAGCAGAGGAGCGCGTCGCTCCGTCACGACGTCCGCGCGAAGCGCTCGAAGAAGGGGCGGAGCGCGGCGATCGCTCGGGCACGGTGGCTGATCTCGTTCTTCTCTCGCCACGAGATCTCGGCAAAGGTGTGTTCGGATCCGTCGGGAACGAAGATAGCGTCGAAGCCGAACCCTCCAGACCCTGACGGGGAGAGCGCGATTCGTCCCTCCACGGTTCCCTGAGCTTCGGCAAGGACCGCTGTCGGGTTCGCGACGACGACGTGACAGACGAACCGAGCGCCGCGTTCGGCGACCGCGCTTCCGGCGAGCCGGCTCAGCACCAGCGCGCGGCGCGCGGCGTCGGTTGCACCCGGGCCCGCGCAGCGCGCCGACTCGACGCCCGGCCAGTTTTCGAGGATCGCGATCTCCAGACCCGAGTCGTCTGCCAGGCTAGTCATGCCGCTTCTTGCCGCGAACGCCCTGGCCTTCAACCGAGCGTTTTCGGCATAGGAAGCGCCGGTCTCAGGAACCTCGAGTCGTAACCCCAACTCGGCCGGCGTGACCAGCCTGATTGGTAGACCGTTCAGCAGCTCCATCAGGTCGCGAACCTTACCCGGATTATTCGTCGCGACCAGCAACGTCCGTCTCGCCGTGGCCGCGTCTTTCCCTTTCAGTTTGTCCTCCATCCACCGGTCGTTTCGTCCACGTCAGCCCGAGATGCTCCCCGGCAAAGATTGGTCCAGCACGGACGGCGTCTTGTTCGGGCTCCACGATACCACAACGACGACGACGGGTCGTCGAGGTGCCCAGTCGGATACGGTCCAAGAAGTAATCTCAAGCCAGACGTTTGGGCACCTCGTGTGTGCCCAAGCATCTGGCTTGAGATCACTTCTTGAATAACGGTGGTCTGTTGATTTCGGGCTGGATGCACGGCCCGGTCGCCGCGGCGTAGGGGCAGACGCAGGGGCCGCGGGCAGACACGGGGGTCTGCCCGTACGACTGCCATCCTGCCAATCTCGACAGACCACTGATAATAGAGTAGTCTGAACGACTAGTAATAGTAGTTGATAGACTAGGCACGGCATCCTCGCGGTCCGACGCGGAGTCCGGTCATCTGTCATTCCTCGCTGCGGCCCGCAATGACGGCCGCGAGAGTCGAGCCCTTAGTCGGCCCCTCTTGGGGACGGCCGACTAAAGGCTCGACTCCTGAAGGCCGCGCGACTTGGCGAAACGCCGGGCGAACTAGTCGGATCCACCACCAACCGATGCGCCACCGGGTTGACCCAGGACCCCTCCGACGTCGTGTCCACCGGTCGTGCGAGTCTCCGAGCTGGGCACGGGCTCCCACGATTGCACGGCGTGGCGAGAGCCGTTCGTCGGAGAAGGATGCACCGAGGTGGTGAAGGTTGTTAGCCGTATACGAAGGTTGTATGATGACCGTGGTTGCCGTTGGGCATTGAGCCGACAGCCGGCGCGGGGCAACGGTGGCGCTCGGTCTCCCGGCTTGGCGCCGTAACGCCGGGAAATTGCTCGCGGGGTGATGGAAGATGGCGAGGACGACGGTGAGTGAAGGTCGTGGTCCGCTGGATGCTCGACACGCCGCGAACGAGTTGTTTGGCTCGGCGGCGCTCGTCGATCTGCTGATCCTTCTCTGTGGGGACCCGGGCCGCCGCTACTACGTCAACGAGCTCGTCAAGCTCACTGGCCGCTTCCCCCGCTCGGTCCAGCTCGCGCTCGCCAGGCTCGAGACGGTTGGTCTCGTTCATAGTGAGCGTCAGGCGAATGCGCGGTTCTTTCGCATCGCGCCGGAGCACCCGTTTTTTCCGGCGCTGACGGCGCTCGTCGCCAAAATTCCGAGTACCGTGGACGTGCTTCGCGCGGCGCTCGAGTCGTTGCCCCACGTTCGGGTGGCCTTCCTGCGTCCCCAGGAGACAGATTCGACTGATCTTGACCTGGTCGTGATCGGTGGCGACCGAGCCCGGATCGAGGAGGCCGCTTCTGGTGCGAGCGAGCGCCTTGGCCGAATGGTGCGTCTCGAGCTGTTCTCGGGCGACGATTGGTCTCGGCAGGCGAAGCGAGAAAAATCCTACGCTCGCTGGCTGCTGGAAGAACCACGCACCTACGTCGTCGGCGACGACCGGGTTCTGCGAAGCGACTGAGAAAAACGCAAAACGTGAAACGCAACACGCATACGGCCACCCCCTGACTGGGCAATACGCACAAAGCGAACGGCGCGATCTCGCCGCACCGGGACGCCCCTCGGGCCCCGTTTTGCGTTTTGCGCACTGCGTTGTAGGCTTCTGCGCATCGCTCGGCAGCCGGACTGGCAGCCGGGAGCGACGCCTCAGCGGGACCCGGCCGCTTTGTGGGCCTGACGTTGCGGCTCGGGAAGGCGGTAGCCGCGGCAGCACGCCAGCACCCACGCGATCGCCGGTTCGAGGCCGATCAGGTTGCCAACAGAGACGTAAATCGGCGCCACTCCAACGCGGCTGCGCACCGCTGCTCCGATAACCTCGCCCTGGTCCACGACTGGCGTCCAGTCGCCCTGATTTTCGCTGACCGGGCCGTGCTTGCCAACCAGGAGGGACTTCGCGCAACCGATCGTCGGCCGGTCGAGGATCAGTCCGATGTGGCTGGCGATCCCGATCCGCCGCGGATGCGACCACCCGTGGCCGTCGACGATCACCAGATCGGGTTCGAGCGACAGCTTCTCGCAGGCGGCGACAATCGCCGGGGCTTCCCGAAAGGAGAGCAGGCCGGGAACGTAGGGGAACGTGACCGGACAGTTGGCAGTGGCGACGTCGACCAGTCCAAGACCCGGGTACGAGTCGACCACGACGGCGGCGCGGGTCTCACCGGGCGGCAAGGCGACGTCGATGCCGGCGACAAGCTGGACGTCCCGCGGGCTACCGGTTCGGACGACGAGCGGCGCCAGCCTGGCCTGAGTCGCTCTGGCCTCGGCGGGCGAGACGTCCCACCGGTTCAGAGTGAGCAGTTTCACCCGACGATTTTACTCCAAACGCGGGCAACAGCGTGGGACGAAGGGGCATCCTCGTCCACGGTCCGCACGGGCACGATCCAGAAGTGAGCGAGCTTGAGGAGAGGTGTGGCGTGAAGAGCGATGAGCCAGGGGAAAACGACACGGAGCAGGAAGTCGTCGGCGATCGTCGCGCGTTGCCGGTAAATCACCCCAAAACCCTCCCAACCACCTTTGGGCGACCGACGAGCGCACGCGGCGGCGGGTCGTGCGGTGGGAGCGCCCAAATTACGGACGTGGTGGCAACTCTCGTGCCGTTCTTTTCCTACTTGCCCTGCACCCCCGATTCGCGGTACGATTCGGTAGAGATGCGGGAGAGCAGCCGTGATCCGACGATGGCGGGCGCTGGGCGGCCGGTCCGCGGTTCGCCGTGCTCTCGCCATCGTCGTGGTCGCGATCGCCGCGCTCATCGTTCCCTCCGGCCAGGCTCCGGCCACCCTCGATTGGCACCTGGCCGCGGTCACCCGCTACAACGGCTTCGACCTGTGGTCCTGGGAAATCGGCACGTTGGTCGACCGTGGCATACGGGCCTTCTCCATTGTTCCCTCGACCCGCGACGGGCCGGACGTCGTCCGCGCTTACGCACGCCTGAGCGGCGAAGCGGCCCGGGCGCGCGGGGCGCGGGATAACCTCTATGCGCGTCGAGAGATCGACCGCTCCGTCGCTGGGCTGAGCGAGGCGCAGCAGTCACTGGATTCATTGAATGGTCAGGTCGCCGCGCTCCGGCCGCTGGTCGAGCAGACCTTGAGCGATGAGATCGAGTCGGAGCTCCGTCGCCAGCAGCTTCAGGCGGGGCTCTGGACCGGGGATCCGCTGACGTCCTTCCCCTTCGTCCGCCCGGCGCTGGTCCCGGGTGTCTTCTTTCAATTGGGACCGTTGCCGGACCTGCTGGTCGTCGCACCGCGCGATCGGATCGAGCTGATCGGGAGCGTTCTGGTGCAGCCGGGCCTGCCGCCGCAACAGCTCGACGACCTGGAAGATCAGGCAGATGGCCGCGATCTCTCGTCCGTCGTGACCGACATTGGTGGGCTGGCGGCCTATCCGAGCATGGTGCCGGACGATAGCTCGATTCAAGACCTGGTCATTACCGTTTCACACGAGTGGACTCATCATTATCTAGCGCTTCGGCCGCTTGGCATGGCCTACTTCAGCAGCTACCAGATGCGCGAGATCAACGAAACGGTGGCCGACATGGTCGGCCACGAAGTGGGTGCCGCCGTCTTCGAACGCTATTACGCGGCGACGGAGCCAGCACCGTCGCGGTCGACGGCGGCCCCGACGTCCCGTCAGCCACCAAAGCCCGACTTCTGGACGCTGATGCGCGGCATCCGGGTGACCGTCGAGGGATATTTGGCGCGGCGCGACGTGATCGGCGCCGACGCCTACATGGCCAGTGCGCGGTTGGACCTTGCCCAGCAGGGGTACTACGTTCGTCGGCTCAACACGGCCTACCTCGCGTTCTTTGGGAGCTATGCGAACTCCGCCAATCCGTACGAAGCGAAGCTCCGCCGGCTCCGCGCGCGCAGCGGGTCGCTGGCAGCGTTTCTCCAGACCGTCTCGCAGGTCCGATCGCCAGCAGACCTCGATCAGGCGCTACGGCAGACCGCGGGCAGCCCATCGTGAGGACGCCTGGCGGCCCGTAGCTCATTGACAGGACGTGGATACACTTCTATAATCCGGCCGTGGTGCACCAAGTGGATGAGGTTGCGCAGCGAGCACGGAGGCGGCGCAAGACGGTGCGACGCCTGGCTGGACCCTGGCAATTGGTCGTGTTCGGCCTCCTACTGGCGCTTGGTCTCTTCACGACCCTCACCTTCCAGTTTCTCCCCAGCCGCTACGCACTGAGCGCGGGTGACGTCAGCTCGTACGACATCAAGTCGCCGTCGAAAGTCACCTACATCAGCCAGATCCGCACGAATCAGGAGCGTCAGCGCGCCTCTGCCGCGCTCCCCGACGTCTACCGTTCGGTGCCCGACGCGGCGACGCTGGCGCATACGCGGGCGAGCGAGGCGTTGACCCAGCTCACGCACGTACGGCAGTCCGTGGCACCAGATGCGGACAAGCTGGCCGAGATTGGCCGCGTGCCGGATCTGAACCTGTCTCCGACCGTCGCTAGCAGTCTGCTTGGTCTCGACGACGTGCAGTGGCAACGGGTCGAGACCGAGGCGTCGCGGGTGCTCGATCGGACGATGCACCAGTCGATTACCGCGCCGCAGGTCGACGACGTGAAGGCGAACGTGCCGACTCAGGTCGATCCGAGCATGGACGGCCGGCAGGCTCAGGTGGTTGCCGCCCTGGTCAGCAGTTTCATCGTGCCGACCGAGGAGATCGACCTGACGGCGACCCAGGCGGCACGAAAGCAGGCGACCGACGCAGTGCAGCCGGTGCAGGTCACCGTCGAACAGGGCGAGACGATTCTGCGCAACGGCGACGTCGTCACGGCGACCGACATCGAGAAGCTCGAGGCCGCGGGCCTGCGCAACTCGCTGATTCGCTGGCGCGACGTGGCGGCGATGGCCCTGATCTCGCTGGCGCTCGCCGCGCTGCTCTGTTTCTATTTGTATCACTTCCAGCCAGCGGTGTCGCGGAGTCCGCGACGGCTGGTCCTCCTCGGCGTCCTGCTGCTCGCGGAAATCGTCGCGGCGAAGCTGACCGTTCCTGGACGCGAGTACTACGGTTACCTGTTTCCGAGCGCGGCGGTCCCGATGTTGCTGGCGATGCTGCTCGACACCGAGCTTGGTCTGCTGACCACGGCGATCCTCGCGGTGACGCTGGGGCTCTCGACCTACGCGGGGATGGAGCTGGTCGTGTCGGCGCTGGTCGCCGGCGGACTGGGTGCCCTGATCGTCCACCGCATGGAGCGGCTCAACGCGCTGAGTATCGCGGCGCTCGTGGTTGCCGTCGGAAACTTCGTCGTGATCGTGGCGTTTCAGCTCATCAACGGAGAGAGCAACGCGCAGTTGTTCGCGCTGGACGGGGTCCTCGCGCTGATCAGCGGCGGGCTCGCCGCGGCCCTCACGCTGGGGACGGTCTCGTTCCTGGGACACATCTTCGGCATCGCTACGACCATGAACCTGCTCGAGCTCGCCCATCCGAGCCAGCCATTGTTCTGTCGCTTGTTGACTGAAGCGCCCGGGACCTACCATCACAGCGTGGTGGTGGCGAACCTGGCCGAGCGGGCGGCCGCGATGATCGGAGCAGACACGTTGCTCTGCCGTATCGGCGGCTATTATCACGACATCGGAAAGCTGTCACGCCCGTACGCGTTCGTCGAAAACCAGGTGGATGGCCAGAACATCCACGATCAGCTCGACGCCTACACCAGCGCCCGAGTAATCCTGGCGCACGTGACCGATGGCCTCGCACTTGCCGCGAAGTACCGTATTCCGGTGCGCGTCCAGGACATGATCGCGCAGCACCACGGGACGACACTGGTCCAGTATTTCTACCGGCAGGCTAGCCATGGGGCCGAGCAGCCGGTAGACACGGCGGCATTCCGTTACGCTGGGCCGCGGCCACAGAGTCGCGAAGCGGCGATCATGATGCTCGCCGACGGCGTCGAAGCGACAATGCGAGCGAGCCAGGACCGGTCATCCGAGAAGATCGAGGCGGTGATCGAGAAGATCATCCAGGACCGGGTGACGGGTGAGCAGCTTGACGAGTGCGATCTCACCATGAGCGACCTGCACAAGATCCGCGGGGCGTTTCTCTCCGTGCTGCAGGGCATCTATCATCCGCGGATCGAGTACCCGACCGAGGCGTCCGCCCCGATAGCGTTGATCGGAGGCGACCGATGATACTGTCTGAGAATACGGCAAGCCCGTGCCCGTCACTCCGGCTGGAGGTTGACGTGCCACCAGCGTTCGAGGGCGACGTCGACCAGGCCCTCCTGGGGCGGGTCCTCTGCGGCGCGCTGGAGAGCCAGGGAATCGCCGGACCAGTGGAGATCAGCCTGGTCGTGACCGATGATGCCGAGATTCAGGCGCTGAATCTCGCCTACCGCGGCAAGGACTGTCCAACCGACGTGCTCTCGTTTTCACAGGCCGAAGGTCCGGTCGGTTTTCCGGAGACGCCAGGGACTCCTCGACCGCTGGGTGACATCGTAATCTCGTACGACCGGGTGCGCGCTCAGGCCAGTGAGTACGGTCATAGCGAGCGGCGGGAACTCGCTTACCTGGCAGTTCACGGCCTGCTGCACTTGCTCGGCTTTGACCACGAATCCGAGCCCCAGCGCGAGACGATGCGTCGAGCCGAGGAAGCAGCGCTGGCCGAGACGCCCCGGGTGTAGGTGTGGACGCGGGAGGTGTTACGACGACACAGAGTCCAACTGGACCCCGCACCGGCCGCGGCCCGAACGATCTCGCGTCGCCCGGTGAGCGACTCGCGCGCGGTTAGGCAGCCGGGCGCTGGGCGCTTGCGCGTGAGCGAAAGACGACGACGGCGATGACGGCGGCGGACGCGATGGAGCCGACCGCGGCGATTCCGTACAGAGCGCGACGCGTGGCCATCGAGGAGGTCGCGACGACGTCGGCCGGCACCATCACGGCGGCTTCGAGCAACTGAGCGCGGAGCGATTCGACGAATCCCGGCGCCGGTTCGACGAACGGGAAGGCGTTGTCCAGGGGCTCGACGGTCAGATCATCCCAGGCTTCTGGCCGACGACGGCTCAATTGCGCCGCGAAACCTCCGCCGGCCGTGCTCACTCGCTCGGCGACGCGCGACATAAACTCCGCCACCACCCACTGTCTCATTTCTCCCCCAGGTTGCTTCGACTTAGCTCATCCCGCAGGCTCTTGATCGTTCGGTGCAACAGCGCCTTCACCGCACCCTCGCTACGGCCCATGACGACCGAGATCTCCTCCGTCGACAACTGCTCGACGTACTTCAGGATCAGCAACTGCTGGCGGTCCCCCGCCAAACGGCGGACCGCCTCATGCAACTCGCGCCGTTCCTCGGCCGACTCGGCCGAGTCGTGCGGGCTCTCCTCGTCGTCCGCCACCTCGACGATGCCGTCGGTCGAGGTGGCGTAGTGACGACTGGTGTCGCGGTGCCAGTTGGCCACCAGGTTGTGTGCGATCCGGAACAACCAGGCTGAAAACGGCACTCCTTGCACCTGGTAACGGTGCAGATTACTCAGAGCCTGAAAAAAGGTCCGAGCAGTCAGATCCTCGGCATCCGCCGCGCTGCCAGTCCGGTAGTAGACATAATTGTAGACTCGACGAACGTGGCGTTCGTACAGAATCCCAAAGACATCGCGATCGTCGCGGGCCCGCACTGCCAGGACTTCGTCCGGTTCACCATTCACCACTCGAAGCCGAGCTCCTTTCGCTGGGGATCGGCCTCACGCGGCGACCGCGCTTCTATTCGGTCATGTAAACACGCCGAATCTTTGGTCGATACGAGGCAGCGTGACGTCGAGGCCCGGCTGATGCTACCACGCTTGGGCGGGCCGGCGCAAGGGTCCCGAGCGTGCCTTGACAGGCGATCGAGGCAGTGCTATCGTATTAGCACTCGTAGGATGTGAGTGCTAACAGTGCCGAGATGATGGACCAGGGACTGAGTGAACGCCAGCAGGCAGTGTTGGGGATGATCGTCTCCGAGTACGTGGCCAGTGCGGCCCCGGTTGGGTCGGATACGATCGTTCGCAAATACTGCCCGGGCGTGAGCGCCGCCACGGTGCGGCACGACATGGTCACCCTCGCGTCGGCGGGGTACGTCTATCTGCCACACACCTCGGCTGGCCGCGTCCCGTCGGACGAAGGCTATCGCTACTACGTTCGCCAGCTCATGCAACCGGCCGAGCTATCGCCGGACGAGCGGCGCACGATCGACCATCTGTTTCACCAGATCGAGCGCGATCTTGGTCAGTGGACGCAGTTGGCCGCGACCGTGCTGGCGCAGTCAACCGGCAATGCCTCGATCGTCACGTCGCCGCGGGTGCGGCAGAGCCAATTCCGACACCTGCAGCTGATCGCGACCCAGGATTGCGCGGCCCTGGTGGTGGCGCTCCTCGGCGAAGGCACCTTGCACCAGCAACTCCTCGTTCAGTCGCAGCCGCTTCGCCAGGGCGAACTGGACGGCGTCGCCCGACGACTGAACGCTGAGCTGCGCGGACTCTCGGCCGCGGAGATCCAGGGATGGTTGGGCACGCAGTCCTCCCTCGAGCGCGGCGTGCGCGACTGTCTCGTCGACCTCATGCGTCGGGCGGATCAGCAGGCGCTCCCCGGGGTCTGCCACGGCGGGGTCAGCTCGCTGCTGGCGCAGCCGGAGTTTGCCCGTGGCGAGAAGGCCCAAGAGATTCTTCGCGCCTTCGAGCAGACTGCCCTGGCGGTCGAGCTGGCGGACGCCGTGCTGGAATACCCGGGCGTACGGATCATGATCGGGGACGAGGTACCCTGGCCGATCCTGCACGGTTGCGCTGTCGTCGGGGCGCGGTACGGGACGGGCCACAGCGGCGGCGCGATGGCGGTGATCGGTCCAACCCGCATGCGCTACGACCGGGTCATCGCGACGATTCAATACGTCGGCGAGGTCATGACGGATTTATGGGCAGAATTGTGCGGGTAAGTCGCGTGAGCAGGTCGCGTCGGGCCGATTCCACGACGTTCATCTACCAGGCGGCGGTCCGCGATCGATCGTGTGAGTCACTTTCTCAGAACCGAGTCCTCGATCGGACTCGCAAGCGGAGGGTATGAATGGCAAAGGTACTGGGCATCGACCTGGGGACCACGAACTCGGTGATGGCGATCATCGAGGCGGGTGAACCGACGGTCATCGAAAACGCCGAAGGATCCCGGTTGACGCCGTCGGTCGTCGCGATCAACCCCAAGACGGGCGAACGGCTCGTCGGCCAGGTGGCGAAGCGACAGGCAATCACCAACCCGGAGAACACGATCTATTCGATCAAGCGCTTCATGGGACGCAAGTTCTCGGATACCGAAGTACAGCGCACGACTAAGCTCGTGCCTTACAAAATCAACGAAGCGCCCAACGGCGACGTCCGCGTGCTGATGAACGGCAAGGCCTACGCGCCGCCGGAAATCTCGGCGATGATCCTCCAGAAGATGAAGCAGGATGCCGAGGCGAAACTGGGCGAGAAGATCTCGCAGGCCGTGATCACGGTCCCGGCGTACTTCAACGATAGCCAGCGGCAGGCGACCAAAGACGCCGGGAAGATCGCCGGATTGGAGGTGCTGCGGATCATCAACGAGCCGACGGCCGCGGCGCTCGCGTACGGCCTGGACAAGAAAGAGAAAGAGCAGACCATCGCCGTGTACGATCTGGGCGGCGGTACGTTCGACATCTCGATCCTCCACTTCGGCGATGGCGTCTACGAGGTCGAATCGACCAACGGCGATACCCACCTGGGCGGCGACGACTTCGACCAGCGCGTCATGGACTGGATCGCCACCGACTTCCGCAAGGAGAACGGCATCGATCTGCGCCAGGACCGCATGGCGTTGCAGCGCCTGAAGGAAGCGGCAGAGAAGGCGAAGATCGAGCTGTCGTCGGTTATGCAGACCGAGATCAACCTCCCGTTCATCACGGCGGACGCGTCCGGTCCGAAGCACCTGACGATGACGTTGACCCGCTCCAAGCTGGAGCAGCTGGTCGGCGACCTGATCGAGAAGACGGTCGAGCCGGTGCGCCAGGCCTTGCGAGATGCCAACAAGACGTCGGATCAGATCGACGAAGTCGTGCTGGTTGGCGGGCAGACCCGGATGCCGGCCGTGAACGACAAGGTGCGTCAGGTCTTCGGGAAGGAGCCGCACAAGGGCGTCAATCCGGACGAAGTGGTGGCCGTCGGCGCGGCGGTCCAGGCCGGCGTGCTGAAAGGCGAGGTCAAAGACGTCCTGTTGCTGGACGTGACGCCGCTGACGCTCGGCATCGAGACCCTGGGCGGCGTGATGACGCCGCTGATCACCCGTAACACGACAATTCCGACGAGCAAGAGCCAGATTTTTTCCACGGCGTCAGACAATCAGCCGTCGGTGGAGATCCACGTCCTCCAGGGTGAGCGCGAGATGGCGAGCTTCAACAAGACGCTCGGCAAGTTTCAGCTCGTCGATCTCCCACCGGCGCCACAGGGCATTCCGCAGATCGAGGTGACGTTTGACATCGACGCGAACGGCATTCTGAACGTCTCGGCGACCGACAAGGGCACCGGACGCGAGCAGCGGA
>DATLRG010000490.1:0-10049 GCA_035534795.1 Chloroflexota bacterium | reverse complement strand
CCCGCAGGGCCAATGTTCCACCACCTCTTCCCAAACGCCTCCCTTGATCCTGGATTAGGGCGCTCCGGTCATCATCGCTCGGATCGCGACTCCGAACAGGAAGAGGGTCGTCAGGCCCAGCCAGAGGCTTTCGCGCTTCTTGCCGCGCCCGACGTAGCCGACCACGGATGGCAGGACGGCGATGCCCAGGAGGCCGTACAGGTAGTGCAGCGGGTCCGCGGGAGCCTTCCCCTCGCCCAGCAGCTCGAGACCGGCGAGCGCCTGAACGACGAAGAGACCCTCGGCGATCAGCAGGGTCGTGCGGTAGGCATCGGTCACCGAACGATGGGTGAAGAAGTTCCAGAAACCCCAGCCGGCGCAGATCAGCGTGTAGAGGACGATCACTCGAAAGAGCAGGAGATGTATGGCAACCATAGAAAGATGTTACTCCACCGTGCTGGAAAGCGCTGGGCGATCCGGCGTTCCCGCGCGAGTCGCGGCCACACGGCTGCTTGAACCAGCCAGAAAACTTTAATCTCTCGGCGGTCGGAAGTCTAGCACAGCCGCGCCCCTGCCCGCAAACGCTGCCTGG
Organism: Chloroflexota bacterium; assembly: GCA_035534795.1. Lineage (GTDB taxonomy): Bacteria > Chloroflexota > UBA6077 > FW602-bin22 > CADDYW01 > JAJPKB01. Next base: position 9,478 of record DATLRG010000490.1, on the reverse strand, counting down.
CAGCTTGCTCTTGATTTAATATGGACTATCCACAATACGGCGCGGTATACTGATTCTGTAGGCAATGAGCGCGTCAGCGATCACCGCGCTCGACACGACGACGATCGGGGCAGTTTCCCCACGCGTCTGTCCGCGAATTGTGATCTGCCGGGCCATGGCTGACGTAGTCATCACGTACGAATGTCACGGCCGTTGAGGGTGAACGAATTGGGGCACTGTCACCGAGGAGGCACCGGAATGCGAACGCGTGCGCCGCCGGGAGGTATCAGGAAGTGGACATCCAGGATTTGCTCGCAAGCGCCGAAACCCAGACCAGGCTGGACCGGGAGCTAGCTGGAGAACCAATCAGCTTTGCCGAGTATCTAAATCTCGTCCAGAAGCAACCCCACAGTGCCGACCTTGCCCACGCTCGCCTGTATCGCATGATCCACGAGGCGGGCGTCACTCCCCACTCCGACCACCGAACCAACCACTACACCTTCTTCGAGAACGAGTTGTTCGGTCTCGACGACGTCTTCCACCATCTGGTGGAGGAGTACTTCAGCCCGGCTGCGAAGCGGCTCGACATTCGCAAGCGGATCCTCATGCTCGTCGGACCGGTTGGTGGCGGCAAGTCGACGATCTTGACGCTGATCAAACGCGGCTTGGAGCAGTACGTCCGGACCCCGGGCGGCGCCTCCTACGCAATCGACGGCTGCCCGATGTTCGAAGAGCCGCTGCACCTGATTCCGGACAGCCAGCGCGAGGAGTTCCGGAAGCGCCTCGGCCTCGCGATCGAGGGCGATCTCTGCCCGCTTTGCCGCTGGCGCTTGGAGCACGAGTGGGAGGGCCGCATCAGCGCGGTGAAGGTGCGTCGGCTGCTGATCTCAGAGAAAGAGCGCGTGGGTATCGGCACGTTCAAGCCGGCCGATCCGAAGTCGCAGGATGTCGCCGAGCTGACCGGCCACATCAATCTGAGCCTGCTGGTCGATACGCGCTTTGGCGGCGAGGCCGACCCCCGCGTCTACCGCTTCGACGGCGAGCTGAACGTCGCCAGCCGCGGCGTGATCGAGTTCATCGAGATGCTCAAGGCCGAGCCGCGCTTCCTCTACGAGCTGAACACGGTTGCCGGCGAGCAGCGGATCAAAGTGCCGCAGTTCGCGCTGGTCTACGTCGATCTGGTCGTGATCTCGCACACCAACGAGTACGAGTTCAGCCGCTACTTCGGCGATCCTGCCAACGAGGCCATGGTTGACCGTATCTTCGTCGTGAAGGTCCCGTATAACCTGAAAGTTTCCGAAGAAGTGCGGATCTACCAGAAGCTGATCGACCAGGCCAGCCTGACCGTGGACGATGCGTCCGACGGCGTGGCCGGGTTACGCAAGGTACACATTGCGCCGCGCACGCTCCGTGTCGCCAGCACCCTGGCTATCCTGTCGCGGCTGGCGCCGTCCAGTCGGGCGAACCTGACGCCCATCGCCAAGATGAAGCTCTACGACGGCGAGCAGCGCGTTGGCGAGTGGGAGCAGAAACACCTGCGCGAGATCCGCGAGGAGGGCGACGCCGCGAAAGAGGGGATGTTCGGGTTCTCCCCGCGCTTCATCATCAACCGGCTGTCGAGCGCGCTCGTCTCCGGCGGCAAGACCTGCATTAATCCACTCGACGCGATGCGTTCGCTCCGCGACGGGATCAAGGCGCAGCACACCGGCAGTCCCAAGGAGGTCGAGCGCTTGCTGGGCCTGCTCGACGAGGTGCGCAAAGAGTACGACGAGTGGGTCAAGCGCGAGGTCCAGCGCGCGTTCGTCTTCGCCTACGAGGACTCGGCGAGGACGATCCTGGACAACTACCTCCGCAACGTCGACGCCTACTCCAACAAGACCAAGGTGCGAGATCAGGTAACCGACGAGGAAGTCCCGCCGGACGAACGGCTGATGGTCTCGATCGAAGAGCAGATCGGCGTGGCGGGGGATGCGCGCAAGCGAGAGTTCCGCGAAGGGGTGATGCGCTCGGTCGCGAGTTGCGCGATGCGCGGCGTGCCATTCGCGCTGACCTCGAACTCCGTCCTGCAGGAGGCGATCGAGAAGAAGCTCTTCGCGGATCTCCGCGACGTGGTGAAGATCACGACGACCAGTCGCACGCCGGACGATGACCAGCAGAAGAAGATTGACGCGGTGGTCGTGCGACTGACCGATCCCTCCGTACACGAGGCCGAGCGTTACTGCGACCAGTGCGCGCGCGAGCTGCTGAAGTACGCCGGGCAATTGCTGAGTCGATGAGCGAGGGGGGAACGTTTGGACCACGAAGATCACGAAACGGCGCGAAAAGAGCACGAAGAGAGGCCCGGCGCGGCAGCGCGGAGCTTGCGCACAGGCAGTCCGGGCTCGCAACGGACGCGGGCCAGAGGACGTCCTGAGGATCGGCAGCCCCTGTGAACGCCGCGCAGACGGATCTCTTTTCGTGCTCTTTTCGCGCCGTTTCGAGACCTTCGTGGTCCCGACGTTGGTCACTTCCGTTAGAGGTGGTGAGATGGGATACGTGCCTGAATTGGACAAACACGGGTCCGGCGGTACCGGAGTGCATTTCGAGCTCGTCGAGCAGTCCCCGGATCTGAACCGACGATCGCGTCGCGACGTCGAGCGACACCAGCAGCGGGTGCGCGAGGCGATCCGCGGGAATCTGCCGGAGATCATCAGCCGGGAAGACGTGATCACCTCGGATGGGCAGAAGCTGGTGAAGGTCCCGATCCGCGGGCTGGAGTTGCCTCGCTTCCGCTTCGACCCGCACGAGGGTGAGCAGGCCGGCCAGGGCGACGAGGGAACGCGCGGGCAGGGTGGCACCGGCAGTGGACAGACTCGCCCTGGCACCGTGCTCGGGCGGAGCGGCGACGGGGCCGCCGGTTCGGGCAAGGAGGCCGGCCAGCAGCCGGGCGTGGATTACTATGAGGCGGAGATCACCGTCGACGAGCTGGTCGATCTCGCCTTCGAGGACTTACGGCTGCCGGAGCTGCAAGATAAAGGCAAGCAGACGCTGAAAGCGCCGGTGGTGCAGTTCACGACTCTCCGGCGGACCGGTCCCCAGGCGAACCTCGACAAGCGGCGGACGCTGATCGAAGCGTACAAGCGCGGCGCCCGCGAGGGCCTCCCCGGCTGGCAGATCGATCCCACGCAGGACGCGCGCTACCGGAGCTGGGAGATGACCCAGGAGCCGCAGCGGAACGCGGTGGTCTTCGCCATGCGCGACGTGTCCGGCAGCATGGGCGAGCTCGAGGCTTACCTCTGCCGCACGTTTTACACCTGGATGACCCGCTTCCTCCGCCGGACCTACACCGGCGTGGACGTCGTCTTCATCACCTGCCACACCGAGGCCAAGGTAGTCGAGGAGGAAGAGTTCTTCCACGTCGGGAGCTCCGGCGGCACGCGCATGGCCTCGGCCTACGAGCTGGCGCTGTCGCTGATCCAGCAGCGCTACGCCCCGTCGGACTGGAACATCTACCCGTTCCTGTTTTCCGATGGCTACAACTGGGGAGATCAGGACTGCGTCGAGCTGGTGCGCCGCTTCCTGGCCGTGAGCAACCTGGTGGGCTACGGCGAGATCGCGAACTACGGGTATTGGTCCGGGCAGTCGGCCGATGCGGATACCGCCTGGGCGCCGCTCGGCCGCGCCTACGCCGACGCCTTCGCGAAGGAGCGACGCTTCGTCATGGTCCGAGTCGCCGACAAGGACGACGTCTGGCCGGCGCTGCGCCAGTTCATGGGGCGGCGCCACGAGGAGTTCGTCGCATGAACGCCGCCGATCAGGCTGAGATTCGCAGATCCATCGATGCGTTCGTCGAGGTCGCGATGACGCTGGGGTTGCAGCCGCCAGACGTGCGCTTCGAGATCGTTCCGGTCGAAGCGCTTTACGAGCTGGCCGCCTACCACTTCCCGGAGCGCTTCGCCCACTGGACTCACGGGGCGATGTACTACCGGCAGAAGACCCGCTACGACTTCGGCCTGGAGAAGATCTACGAGCTGGTCCTGAACACCGACCCTTGCCTCGCCTACCTGCTCGATACGAACAGTCTGGTCGAGCACAAGCTGGTGATCGCCCACGTGCTCGGACACGCCGACTTCTTCCGGAGAAACGTCTACTTCCGCGAGACCGACCGTCACATGGACCAGGCAGCGGCCCGTCACGCGCAGATCGTCCAGGGTTTCGAAGACGAGTACGGCGTCGAGCGGGTCGAGGAAACGCTCGACGCGGCCCTCGCGCTCTCGTTCCACGTCGATCCGACAGTGGTAGGCTTTCGCGAGAAGACACCCGCGGAGTACGAGCGCGAGCGGCTGCGGCCCGCGCCCGCGCCGTCCACCCCCTACGACGACCTCTGGTACCTGTCGAAGCAACCGGCCGCGCCGCCGTCTCGGCCAAAGCGCATTCCGCCGGAGCCGGAACGCGACCTGCTCACCTTCCTGGCGACCTACTCGCCGGTCCTCGAGGACTGGCAACGGGCGCTCCTTTACATGGTGCGGGAAGAGTGGCTCTACTTCTACCCAAATATGCGGACGAAGATCATGAACGAAGGCTACGCCTCGTTCTGGCACGAGCGCATCCTGGAGAACGCTAGCCTGTCGCCAGACGAGCACGTCCTGTTCCGGCGATTGCACGTCGGGGTGATCTCGTCCGGCCAGCGGTACTCACTCAATCCCTACGCCGTCGGCTATCGCATCTGGCGGGACATCGAGCGGCGCTGGGAGCACCCCGAGGACGAGGAGACCTGGTACGGGCAGCGATTCCGCCGGGAGGGGGGAGGCGGGCTCGCCAAGGTCTTCGCGGTCGCCGCCGACCACCGCGACTCGGAGTTCATCCGCGAGTTCCTGACCGAGAAGCTGGTCGAGGAGCTCGACCTCTACGTCTACGGCTTCGAGGGAGATCGCAAGCGCCAGAAGGGCGCCTGGACAGTCGAGGACGAGCCATGGGAGCGCGTCCGCGACGTGCTGGTCGACGAGGAGACGAGCCTGGGAGTCCCGTCGATCGCGGCGGTGGATGGCGACTACCGCAACCACGGCGAGCTGCTGCTCGTCCACGACGCCGCGAGCAACCGCCACCCGTTGGACCAGGACTACGCCAAGCGGACCCTCGCGCTGGTGCATCGGCTGTGGGGAAAGCCGGTGTCTTTGGAGACGGTCGTCGCGGGAAAGAAGCTGGCTGTGAGCGTGGGTGGGTGAGGGAGGGCTACTTCCGCCCCAGGTAGCTGTACAGATTGACGCAATACAGATACTCACCCCTGGCGCTTCGCTCTTCCAGGTCCGCGTGCCAACGGTCCAGCTCCGCTTGTGTCAGATCGCTGACCTGGGCGATCAGTTCCGCCGAGAATTGCGCCAGGACCCAGCCGAGCAGCGGCTCGCGGTACTCGGTGTTGACGAGCGGCAGGACGTGGAGCGCTGGGTCGCGAAAGCCGGCCAGCTGGAAGATGCCCCGGAGGTGTCGACCCATCTGCCCGTCGCTGGTTGCGTACGACGCGAACGTGGCGTCGGCGTACGCGCGCACGACGCGCCGGCCTAGCTCGCGATCGGCGCAGGCGTAGACCTGGCTCTCGTAGTCGTCGTGGGCGACCAGCGCACGGCCGCCCGGCTGGAGCACCCGGCGCATCTCCCGCAGCGCGCCGAGACGATCGGGCACGGCTTCCAGGACGTTGACGCAGAGAACGGCGTCGAACGTCTCATCCGCGAAGGGCAGCACCTGGGCGTCGGCTTTGACAGGCTCGAACGGGGAGCACCCGGTTGCATCGCGCGCGCTCAGTAATCGAGTCGCCGCGTTCGGCCCGTATTCTACGCCAACCGCGCGCCCAGCCGGCCCAATCCGCCGTGCGATGAACTGAAGCGCCTGCCCACTCCCACAGCCCACCTCGAGAACGCGGTCGCCCGGCCGCGGATCCAGCAGTTCGATCAATTTCAGCCATCGCTCGCGGCGGTCGGGCCAGGGCCAGAGCTCGGTTGCATCCATCAGCGCGCCCGGTTGGCCCGGTGTGGATCGTCTTTGGCAACGAGATCGATTGCGTATCGAACCTCGTGCAACTCGAAGCCCGGCCGCTGCTCGGTCTTGGCCGCTCGATCCGGGTGCCAGCCCGCGATTTCGTAGAAGCGTCGCGCCCGCGAATTCGTTTCGAGGACCCAGAGCATTGCAGCGCCGAAGCCACGCGCGCGTAGGTCCTGGACGGCATGGGCCATCAGGGCATGACCGGCGCCGGTGCCCACGGCGCTCGGTTCGAGGTAGATCGCGTTCAGCTCGGCGGTGCCCGGCGCCGCGTCCGGATCGTGGCTAGGACCGGTGCCGGCGAATCCGATGATGGTCGCGTCCCGTTCGGCGATCCAGGTTCGATGCTCGGATAGCGGTCGGCTTAGCAGCTCGTGCCACCACGCCGCTCGCTGGCCGATCTGCTCGGTCAGGCCGTCGAGGTAAGCGTCGGGAATCTGGCCCCGGTAGGCCCACTGCCACGCTCGCACGTGCAGGGCGGCGATGGCGGCTGCATCAGCTTCCGAAGCGCTTCGGATGTTTGGAGTAGCATTCACTGGGACCACCAGCGGCGATTCGCATCAGCTTTGGCCGCGCCCGATCTCTTCGTCCACGATGACTTTGAGGGCCGGGAGATGAGCCTCAGCGGTTTCCCACACCCGTTGGAGGTTGATCTCGGTGTATCCGTGGGCGGCAACGTTGCGGAAGCCGTGGATGTCCCGCCAGGGAATCCCCGGGTGGCGCGCCTTGAGCTCATCGGAGAGATGGCTCGCAGCGTCGGCAAGGGTTTCCATGCGACGCAGAACCGCGTCCTGGACGATCCCCTCGGAGAGGAAGGAGACTCGTCCACCCAGCGTGTATTTTTCGATTCGTGCCATACTCTCCTGGATGTAAATCAGTAGGTCCTGGTCCCGCTCGGCGCCCTTCACAGCGGGATAGCCTCTCGCTGAATCCGCTCAGCGACCGGCGACGGGCGCGCGATCTCCACCACATCGACCTTGCGTCCCAGGGCATCCTCCAGGTCGAGGATGAGACCGCTCAGATCGAAAAGCGTTCGCTTCTTCTCGAGATCCACCAGGAAATCGACGTCGCTCTCGGGGCCCGCCTCTCCCCGAGCTACCGAGCCGAAGACGCGGACGTTGTGCGCGCCGCGCGACGCGGCGATGCGCAGAATTTCGTCTCGCCGTGCTCGCAGATCCTGCAGGGTCAGTCGGTCAGTGACGTGGGCCATCGCTCCTCCGCGCTCTAACCTTCGCCACCGTGATCGTACCAAAAACCAGATAGCGACGCCAGTAAGGCAGGATGAGGTCCACCGGCGTGCCACGAGCACCGGATTGAAACGCAGCGGCCAGAGTGATACGCTCATCGGCGTGAGTGAAGAATTTTCGTTCGCACGACGGCAAGAAGGCGCGTGCTGGCGGGTGGGGTTAGCCGATGCGTGAGCGGCAGAGCCGGTTGGCGGAGATGTATCGGTGGATGGTCCTCTGCCGCGTGCTGGAGCGTGCCTGCGCGCGGGCCAATCCGCGGTGGTTTCCTGCCGAGGGCGAAGAGGCAACGATCGTCGGGACGTTCTTCGGACTGCGCCCGGACGACGTCGTCGCGCCCCACTACCGGGGCCCGTTCGTCGTCTATCTGATGCGCGGCGCCGAGCTCCCTCGCCTTGTCGGCCAGGTCCTGGGCAAAGTCAACGGCTACACCAAGGGGCGCCCGACCCCGTTCTGCGGGCCCGTGGCGCTGAACGTCGTGCCCTGGGTCGCGGCGGACCTTGGGACCAGCCTCTCAGTGGCGGCCGGCGCTGCCCTTGGCTTCAGCTACCAGCGCGAGGCCGGCATTCCGAATGACGGCGTCGTCGTGGTCACGTTCGGGGACGGCACCGCCAACCGTGGGGACTTTCACGAAGCGGTCAACCTCGCCGCTGTCTGGAAGCTGCCGATCGTCTTCGTCTGCCAGAACAATGGCTACGCGATCTCGCTGCCGCTGCCCACCTACGTCGTGGGACCGTCGATCGCCGCGCGGGCGGCCGGCTACGGGATTCCCGGCCGCGTGGTAGACGGCAACGACGCGCTGGCCGTCGACGACGCGGTGCAAGCCGCGGTGTGCCGGGCACGCGCGGGCGATGGACCAAGCCTGATCGAAGCGCAAACCTACCGCCTGGCCGGTCACTGGGCGGAAGACGCCGCGACGTACCGACCAGCCGACGAGCTTGCACTCTGGAAGCGGCGCGACCCGTTGGACCGGGCGCGCCAGCAGCTTCGAGCGGCTGGACACGACGAAGCGAGTCTGGCGTCGATCGAAGACCAGGCGCGACGAGACGTCGATCGGGCCTTCGAAACCGTACGAGAGCTTCCCGACGTCGGCATCGCGGAGCTGGGTGCTGATGAAGCTTTTCGGAGGGACTGATGCGCCGAACTTTCGTCGAAGCAATTGTCGCCGCGATCGCCGACGAGATGCGACGCGACGAGCGAGTCTTCATGATCGGCCAGGATATCGGCGTGTTTGGCGGTGCGATGAGCGGGACGAAGGGATTGTATGAAGAATTCGGCCCGCGGCGCATCCGCGAGGCGCCGATCAGCGAGTCGGCGATGGTGGGCGCAGCGGTGGGCGCGGCGATGTTTGGCCAGCGGCCCATCGTCGAGGTTTCCTTCGGTGAGTTTCTGCCCCTGGCGATGAGTCAGATCGTCCTCCAGGCCGCGAACGTTCATTACATGACCGCCGGAGCCGCCAGCGTGCCGCTGGTGGTGCGCACCCGGCTCGGCGATGGGCCCTATCACGGTCACCCGCAGTCCTTCGAGGCCTGGTTCCCCCACGTGCCCGGGCTGCGCGTCCTGATGCCGTCGCTGCCCCGCGACGCCGGCCGGCTGATGCGCGCGGCGATTCGCGATCCGAATCCGGTGCTGTTCCTCGAGAACATGCAGGCGTACCACGCGGTGCGCGAAGAGGTGCCGGACGAGGACGATCCGTTGCCGATCGGCACGGCGCGCGTGGTCCGCGAAGGGCGTTCGGTGACGGTCGCGGCGACTGGCTGGATGGTGCATCGCGCGTTAGCCGTGGCCGATCGCCTGGCGACCGAGGGCGTTTCGGTCGAAGTGATCGACCTGCGCTGCCTGGCGCCGCTCGACCTGGCGACGCTGGTGACCTCGCTGCGGAAGACCAGTCGGCTGGTCGTGGCGCACGAGGCCTGGAAGACCGGTGGCTTCGGCGCCGAGGTCAGCGCGGCGATCGCGGAAAATGCGCTGGACGCACTGGATGCGCCGATCGTCCGAGTCGGCGCACCACACCTGCCGGTCCCCTCGACCAAGGCGCTGCGCGACCTCTTTCTGCCCAACGAGGAAGACCTGATCGTCGCAATCCGCCGCGTGCTCAATTACTAGAACGTCGGTCAAGTAGTCACAACATATCATGTACCTATGGTGTTTCTGACGAATTTGGCGGGCAAATCACCCAATCGGGCCACTTGATTCGCTTCGGCCGAGGCCGAATTTCGGCGATTTTGGAATACTTGACCGAT
>DATLRG010000489.1:0-5145 GCA_035534795.1 Chloroflexota bacterium | reverse complement strand
GCCAGGGGAAGGTCCGCTACGGTGGAGTCTGCAACTACCAGGCGTGGCAGGTCTGTCGGGCGCTCTGGGTGCAGGAGCGGATCAACGCGGCGCCGCTGATCACCGTCCAGAACCCGTACAGCCTGCTGAATCGGAGCCTGGAGCAAGAGATGTTCCCGCTGGCGCGAGCGCTCGGCCTCGGCGTGATGGCGTACGCACCATTGGGGACGGGGCTCTTGAGCGGGGCATACGCGCCCGGCGAGCCGCCGCCGGCGGCGACGCTCTGGGGACGGCGTGGGGCCGATCGCCTCCAGCAAACGCTGAGCGGACAGGCAGCCGACGTGCTCGCCGTCGTCCGCGACGTGGCCGAGCGGTCCGGTGCGACCGCTGCCCAGGTTGCGCTGCGCTGGGTGCTGTCGCGGCCGGAGATCACCGTGGCGATCTCCGGTGCCGACACCGACGCGCAGATCGACGAAAACCTGCGCGCCGTCGACCTGCAGATCGCGCCGGAGGACGTCGCGCGCCTCGAGGAAGTCTCCGCCGGGCTGGGCATGTTCCTGGATGGCCCCCAAATAACGGCGAGGGGGCCGCGCAGCACGTGAGGCCGACGCAAAACGCAAAACGTGAAACGAAAAACGCGAAACGTAAACGACCGGGAGCTGGGCGCACGGGCCTTACGTTTTGCGTCTCGAATTTTACGTTTTGCGTTTCACGTTTTACGTTTTACGTTTAACGCTTCACCTCGAGTCCGATGACACAGCCGAACGTCGGCGCGAGGTCGATCCGCTCGGTGTGAACGTGGTTGTTCGTCGCCTGGACGTTGAGGGCGCGGATCGGCTCCGCGCCGACCGCGCGGGGCGCGAGGTGCCAGGTATCGACGTGGAAGACGATCGCGGTGTTGCCGTCGGTGACGAATGCCTGGACGTCCTCGGGGCGAAGCTGCGCGGCGCTCAGTCTTGGCGAGGCGACGACGACGATCATCGGCTTGCCGTCGAAGGTCATGAAGATCTGGTGATGGTCGTGGTGTCGATTGACGTAGGTGATGGGCAGACTGTCGGGCTGGAGCGTCGTGACGTTGGTGAAGAACGGGAACTCAGTGCTGGTCAGCACCAGCTTCTCTGGCCCTACCACCATCCCGAACTCAGCGAAAGCCTCGGGCGTCAGCGGGCGGGGCAGCAGCGTGACCACGCGCGGCGTAGCAGGCGCAGTATCGAGCATCGCACTCCTCCGGCCAGACCGGGCTCACGGCTCCATCTGGCTGCGTGTATTTCTTCCGGCGTAGGACGACGGTGGGAACGATCTGGGTGAGCTTGATGTGCGCAGCACATCAAGCTCACCCAGATCGTTCCCACCGTCGTCCTACGCCGCGTGGATAGTTCGCACCGTAGGCCAACTATAGAGAGAAGTCAGCACTAAGGCAAGGGGTGGAGGGCGTGACGTGATGGCAGTGATGGGCAGAACACGCTTGACTCGCCGGTGCTTGAGTGTTCCAATGGCATTATCGCCCTGGGCTTCACCCGCTATGGCTTCGCCGACGAGGCGGCGCGCGTCGCGCACGACGTGTTCGACGCGGCGAGCAACGTCGTCAGCTACCGTTTACCCGAGTTGTACGCGGGGGTCGCCCGAGAACGCGGGGCGTTTCCGGTCCAATACGCGGGAGCAAACGTCCCGCAGGCGTGGGCCGCGGGCAGCCTTTTCGACTTTGTTCGAGCGATGCTGGGACTGCATGGCGACGCTCCCCACAACTGCCTTGCCGTCGACCCGCACTTGCCCGATTGGTTACCAGATCTGACGCTTCAGGGGCTCAAGATTGGCGCGGGCCAGGTCGACCTCCGCTTCTGGCGCGAGGCGAACGCGACGCGCTGGGAGGTGCAGCGACAGCAATGCAACGTCACGGTAGAGCAGAAACCCTGGCGGCCATGGCAGTTTGGCGCCCAGCAAAAGCAGACGCGCGCGTGAAGTTGCCGACTGACGGTGGGCTGATGCCACCCGATCGAACAGCGCGCAATCGCGGTGGGGAACGCTCTTATCGGAAGAGCGCTCGAACCCGCGGTTGCGTGAGATACAGGAGCGTGATCGTGGCGAGGGCCAGGCCAATCCAGGCGTCGATCTCACCGGGCGTTTCAACCGCACGGATCGTGGCCAGCACTCCTTTGATCCCGATGAGACTCACGGTTGCGACCCACCCTGCTCTGTCGAGAGTCCAGAGTTTGTAGGAGCGGCGCAAAAGGAGAAGGCCGACAATCAATGAGACCAGGCCGATCGGCGCGTCAATGGTGGCGACGGTCGCGCTGGGCCTGCCGCTGACGGCTAATTCGGCGAACCTGAGCGCGTCCACCAGCGATACGATACCATTGACGGCAATGGCCGCGGCGACCAGCTCTACTCCAACCGGTCGCCGTGGGTTGGCACTCATCGCGACGTCCGTCCCACCTACGACGAACCCCAGACATCGGCGCGGTAGTGTCCCTCGGCGAGCAGCGTCGCCAGCCGGCGATCTGCCGCGGCTTTGTCGTTACCAGTTTCCTTTCGGTAGACAGCGGCAAATGCCTGCTGGACCTGGGCCATCCGACCCGCGTCGCTACAGACGTAGATGATTGCCCCAGTCTGGATCATCTGCCAGACGCCGACACTGTTCTCCTTGATCCGGTCCTGGACGTAGGTCTTTTTCTGCCCCGGTACCCGCGAAAAGGCGGTGAAGAGCTCGGTGACCCCCTGTTGGACGAATTGCTCCAGCTCATCTCTGTACAGCACGTCCTGGTCGGGATTGCGGCAGCCGAAGAACACGATCGACTTGCCAATCGCCGTTCCGCGAGCCTTCTCGGCCGCTCGCTCTTGCAGGAAGCCGCGGAATGGCGCGAGACCGGTCCCCGGACCGACCATGATCAGAGGCGTTCCGGGGTCGTCTGGCAGGCGAAACGTGGAGGTTGGGCTCTTGACAAAGGCGAACACCCCGACCCCGTCTCCCCGGCCCTGCGACGCGAGGTACGTCGAGCACACGCCGTGGTAGCTGCCGTGGCCGCTTCGGGCCGGTCCGTCGACGACGCCGACGGTGATACTACACTGTTCGGCCGCGACCAATGGATGCGGTTCCTCGCGATAAAAGGAGCTGAACCGGTAGCCGAAGGCACAAAGGCCAATGGTGTCGAGTGTCAGCCGCGTCGTGTCGGCCGGCACGTCGATCACGTTCCCGATCAGGGACTTCGGGGCGGGTCGCGGGATCGGTTGAAGACTCTGCGGCGAGACCATTGCCACCTCCTATTGCACGGAGGAGACGTTGACAATGCGCCCACCGTTGCCCTGCTTGACCATCTGCTGCGCGGCGGCCTGCGCGCAAAAGAAGGCACCCTTCAGGTTGACCGCCAGCACGCGATCGTAGTCTTCTTCGGTGACGTCGAGGAAGGGCTGCTTGATCTCAATGCCGGCGTTGTTGACCAGGACGTCCAGTCGGCCAAGCTGACCGACGGCCTCACTGACCAAACGGCGAACGTCGTCGAGCTTCGCCACGTCGACTTGCACCGCGATAGCCCGCTGCCCCATGTACTCGATCTGCTGGCGGACGTCGTTGGCCTCGCCGACGCCCGCCCCGTAGTGGACGCAGACGTCAGCCCCGTCTCGCGCCAAGCGGAGCGCGATAGCACGACCGAAGCCACTGGACGATCCGGTCACTAATGCAACCTGGCCGGTGAATCTCAGATCAATCCTCCATCAATCCCCCGCGCGGGAACCGCGGCCGTTCGAGCAAGTTGGGTGCCAATCTCGCCCTCCTCTCGCCAGGCGGGGCCCATTGTCCGGGCGGAAGCGCGAGCCTGACACGTCCCGAGCAGGAGCACTCAACGGCCGGTACCGATCTTGCAGGAAAGTGCTCGCATCAAAATCGCCGACCCGAGGAAGGCAGGCGTCATCGCCAGGTCGCGCCAGCCGTGGCAAATTGCCCCGGCTGGCCGCCGTGCCAGGTGTCAATCTGATTCCACACTGGAGGCGACATGGTAGCTGAGATCGAACATGCACCGTACTGGTGGAACTACGCCGTGGCTGGTGTCATTACCATCCTATTCGGTCTCGGAGCGCTGCTCTGGCCCGGCCTCACGGTCGTCATACTCATCCTGCTCTTCGGTACCTTCGCGATTATCGACGGTGTCCTTGCGCTCGTCGATATGTTCCGCCGAATGGGGCAGCGCCGCACCTGGTGGCCCCAGCTGGTCCTTGGGGTAGTGGGCATCGTGGCTAGCCTTTTCGTCTTTGCGTACCCGGGCGTCACCGCGTTCGTGTTGCTCTACGTCATCGCTTTCTGGGCCCTCGCGACTGGCCTGATCGAAGTACTCGCATCCCTCGCGACCGGCCAGCTCCTTCTACTGATCATTGGGGTGCTCACAATCGTCTTCGGTTTCATCCTGCTCGAGAACCCCACTCGTGGCGCACTTGCTCTCATCACGGTCATTGGCGCGTTCGCCGTCGTTCGCGGCATCTTGCTCCTGTTCGAGGCTGCCCGCGCACCCGAGCACCCCGCGATGCCGGCGTGATTGTGGATCTGGCAGAGGAGGGGGACATGGCGACCACGGTCTCGCCAGGTCGGAGCTCATGGGTCATCGCGGCCCAGGCGATCGTGGCAATCCTGTTCGGCCTAGCAGTAATCTTTTGGCAACACCTCACCCTACGGGTGCTGCTCTCCTTGTTGGGCGCCTACGTCCTGGTCGCCGGCGCTCTGGCCATCATCAGGGCACTCCGTGCGGCCGAACGTCACGCTAGCTGGTGGCGCCAAGCTCTAGAAGGCGTGGTGGGGATTATCGTCGGTGGGCTCGTCTTCCTCGCACCCGTGGTCGTAGCGACCGTGCTCTTGTATTTGATCGCCTTATGGGCACTGATCACCGGCATCTCTCAGATCGCGGTCGGCCTGGACCACCGTGATTGGCTGACGAGCGCGAGCGGGGCGGTGCTGCTCCTCTTCGCCATCGTGGTCGTGATCTTCGCGGGTATCGGCATCCTCGAGGCCGCCTGGCTAATCGGATTGTTCGCGATCGTCTACGGTGCGCTCCAGCTGGCGCAGCTCTCCAGCCCTCAACGCCCCGCGGCGTGATCAGCGCCTTCGAGATGGCCTGCTGGTCATCAAGGGCGGGGGTGGGTGGCGGCGGTACCAAACGGCCCACGGGCCGTTTGGTCCCGCCG
>DATLRG010000488.1:0-5809 GCA_035534795.1 Chloroflexota bacterium | reverse complement strand
GTCCCCTCCGTCCGGGAGATTGTGAGCTATCGACTAACCGGGAGATTGAACGTCCCATCGACCTAGTGCCGAGTAAATCCGGCCGAGGAAGCGACTGGGGTGTGTCGCCATTAGGGGAGCCTCTGCGCACTCGGCGCGACGCGCCAGAACTTCCCAACTGTGGTAGGACAGCGGGTACGGCACCCAGGGGTTGCCCTGATCGGTGTCATACTCGACCAGGATCAAGTGCCCGCCGGGCCGGAGATACCCGCGGATTCGCTGGATGATCGGCAGCTTGTCCTGATGGAAATGCAGCGATTTCGCCATCACGACGCCATCGAGCGGCGGCAGGTCGAGCGAGCGGGTAAAATCGGCGATTCGGTACTCGACCGACACGTACGGGAGGCGGCTACGCATGCTCGCCTCTTGCTGGCGGAGTGCACTGGCGTCGCGGTCGATCGAGATAATCTCACCGGATGGTCCGAGCAGGTCCGCCAGCGCGAGGGTGAACGCGCCGGTGCCGGAGCCGAAATCCGCCCAGCGACCACCCTGCTTCGGGACGCCAGCGCGCAGGAGGGCGACGTGATCGGGATGAATCAAGCCGCTTGCCTCCTCCGCTCTCCGGGTCCAGCGTACGACGACACCCTCATCGTAGCCGAACGGTCCGCCTCCGCACCACCCCCTGAATGCTAGAGGCGACCCCCTCTTTCGGCCAGGACCGGAACGAACACGAAGGAACCCAGCCGATCGATTCACTCAGGAGCAATCGCCAATGCCCTTGATCTCACTTCCGTTCAACCTGCCACGAGCATTCCTCGATCGCCTGGGCTACCGGGGTGACCGTCACATCGTGGCGGTCTGGTTCGAGCCCGGCGTTGACGAGGTCGCGTTCACCGACGCTGTCCACGGCCTCGTTGGCGCCGATCGCTACGTCTATTGGGAGCTCACCCGTCGGACGGAGGTCCAAGCGTGGATCCGGGAACATGGAATCAATCTTGGAAACTCGGATCAGAGCGCGGCGCACTGGCTCATCGTTGATCGCGTGACCGAGCGCGCCTATGTCGCCGACGTAGTTTCGGCGCGCGATCACGTCCGGACCCAGATCCTGGAGGAGTGGGCGGGATAGCTGATGCTCCAGCTCCCGCTCTCCCAAGGAATGCCTATCTCCCTCCTTCCGTGCCCATTCGTTGATTCACGCCGAGGCAGCGCCTTGTCGCTGCCTTCGAACGTCTGAAGCTTGCGAACAGGAGAATGTCTTGGACCTCACCGTTGACCAAGCGAATCTCACCCGTACCACGCGACTGACCAGCCGCGCTACTCCGACCCGTTCCACCCTCCCGGTCCTGCAGACAGTCCGTCTTGAGGCCCAGAATGGCGGCCTCATCCTGACTGCCACCGACCTCGAGATTGGGGTGACGACCGCGATCGCCGCGAACGTCGCCACCTCTGGCACCATCTGCGTCCCGGCCCGGCTCCTCGGCGAGTACATTTCCCAGCTCCCGAGCGAACCGGTGCACCTGACCCTCAAGCCGGAGGGCCATCGCCTGCGTCTCTCCTGCGGCCGCTTCGTCGCCAATCTCGCGACGCAGGATGCAACCGAGTTCCCCGCGCTCCCGGCGGGTGATGAGGCACGCGCGTTGACCCTCGACGCGAGCCGCTTGCGCCAGGCGGTCGCCCGGGTCGCCTTCGCCGCCGCGCGCGACGAGGCGCGCCCGGTCCTCACCGCCGTCCTCTTCGACTTCGGTCCGGAGGGGCTGACCCTCGCCGCTGCCGATGGCTTCCGCCTCGCGCGCGCTCGGCTCGCTGGGGTAGTCGCTGACCCCCACCAACTCCTCGTCCCGGTCCGCGCGGTGACCGAGCTTGGCCGGCTCCTCGGCGACGCCGAGACCGTCCGGCTGATCCCGACGGCGGAGAACCGCGGCGTGCACTTTGTCATCGGAGGAACCACCCTTTTCGCCCGACTGCTTGAAGGCCACTTCCCGGACATCGAGCGGGTCATCCCTCAAGAGTCGAAGACTACTGTTACTGTCGAGACGGCGGCGTTCCGCCAGGCCGTCCGCGTCGCCGGGCTTTTCGGCGGGAGCGGCGATTCTCGGCCGGTCGTTCTGGAAGCCGCGAGCGGGTTCTTGCACCTACGGGCGCGTGGCGACCAGACCGGCGACGCCGAGGCCGACGTGTCGGCGGAGGTAGCCGGCGATCCCCAGGCCATTGCCGTCAATACCCGCCTGCTCGCCGATCTCCTCGACGTCGTCGACAGTGCGCGGCTGCGTCTCTCCTGGTCCAGCGCGCAGACGCCGATTGTCCTGCGTGAGCTCGACCGAGAAGAAAGCGCTGACCTTTTTGTCGCGATGCCGCTTTCAGATCCGTCTTTGATCCGTCGGCCGGTCGCCGCATGACAAGAGCAAGGCGAAACCGGGACGGCGGCAGGAAACTCTTGCCCATCGTCACTGGACGAGGTGAAGTACCAGATGGCTGATCTGCTGCACGCCATGCCGGAGGGACACGCGGCCGATCCGGACAGTGGCAATGGCTGCGGTTGCAGTCCATCGGCGCGACCCGCCGACTCCGTTCTGCCGCCGCAGCCCGAGGCTGTGCCCCAATCCCCAAACGATCCAGCGTCCGAGATGACGGTTGTTTCGCCCCGCCGTTCGCTCAAGCTGGTCGTGACGCTGCAACCCGCGGGTGACCACGGCTACCGCGCGATCGTTGCCCTCGGCTCGGCCGACTGCGATCCCTTATTCCTCTCGTTGGACGCGCCCGATGTACCCGCGGTGCTCGCGGGCGTGCCCTCACTCCTCGCCGACGCCGAGGCGCGCTGGAACACCCAGCCGCGCTATCCGAGCGCCCGGCCGATCCCGAAGGCAGGGCCCCCTGCCCGGGCGGTCCGCCCGTTGGCTCCGCCGGCTACGGCTCCCCAGGCCGAAGCCGCACCCACGCAACCCGCGCCAGCTCCCGTCACGCCGACTGCACCGAAGTCGGCGTCCGGGCAGCTCTCCCTCTTTGGCTAGACAACTCCCCAGGAGGCACTAACCCATGGCCCGTGTGTTCGTCTACGATTCCCGCGAGTTCCCCGACCCGGATCCCAAGCTGTCCGTCGAAGATGTCCGCCGCCAGCTCCTGGACTTCTTCCCCGAGCTGGCGAACGCCGAGACCCGCGAGGAGACGCGCGGGGAGGATTCCATTTATACCTTCAGCAAGCGGATCGGGACCAAGGGGCGGCGGCGCCATCCCAAAGTCGTCGCCATCCTCCGTCGCGTGCCGGAGAAGCAGCTCCGGGTCTTCGAGCTCGCGGCCGAGCTGATTGGCGAGAACGGCGAGATCGACGTCGACGCCACGGCGTTACGCCAGCCGGAGGTAAACCTGGCGCTTGCAGAGGTCGAGGGGTACGTCCGCGCCACCCGTCAGGCGACCGAGGCACTGCTGAACCTTCCCGCGCGGTGATCCCGAGCCTTCGGGGTCTCGCGAAGGCGCTGCGGCGGACGCCGGTCGCCCCGACGTCCGTCGCGTCCCTCCTCGTGCGCCAGGAGGATCTCCTCGCCTTTCACCGGATTGTTCGCGAGATCTTTCCCGAGGATGAGGCGCAGATTTGGTCGGCGCGGGCGAATGGCGGCGATCGGGAGAACGCGCGAGTCTGGGAATTTCTCCACCGCGTTGAAGCCGCGTTCTTCCCCACCTACGAGTGCGACGAATATCAGCAGGTCGTCTGTGGCATCTCAGTCGTCCGCAACGCCTGGGGTTACGAGCACTTCCACGAGCTAGACCTGCGGCCGGGCGAGCTGCTCCTCTTCGCCCTCTGCGCCTATCCCTACGACGACGACGGAATTCGGTTACCAGCCCTCGATACCGCGGAGATCCACGTCCCGCGCGAGACGCTCCGCGAGATCCCGCCGGGTGGTTTCACCCCAGCGGAGCTGCGCGAGCGGCTAACTGGGACACCCTACGCCGCGGCGGCCGACTTCGGCGATTGGCTCTGGGGCGAGACCGGGACGGTGTTCCTCGACGTCGATGACGAGGTCGAGATCGTCGACGCCGAGTGGACCCGCGAGATCGTTCAGGACCTGGCCGAGCAGTGGCAGCAGGCGGAGAGAATCCTGGAGCGGATCAGCGCCCTGGCGACCTGGCTCGAGGCCGATCCCGCCGTTCACTTCGCCCGACTGCTCGAAACCGCCCTCGTCCGCGACCCTCACACCACCTACCTGCTCGAACGGAGGCTCTATGACCACGAGATCACCGAGAAAGGACTTGTCCCGATTCTCCACGATGGCGCCGCAGATGTCGCCGTACCGGCGAGCGCTGCCGCCTGAGACGGACGTCGAGGACGACCCCCTCGACCTGCGTCTCGACTTCCACCGCGAATCGGTCTTTGTGCACGACTACTCCAGCGGCGTCATCAAAACAAAGCAAGTCTCGGCCCTCGACGTCGCCCACGCCCTCGCCCGCGAGCTCGACCTATCGACCGGTATCCTACCGGCCGATACCGTCTGGTGGGCCCGGACGTCAAGTGGGGTGCGGGTCGCCGTCTGGCGGGAGCCACGGGTCTGGACCGTGCAACTGCGAGAAAGCTACGATGCGAAACCGCGTCGGCTGCGCCTGCCGATGCCCGGGCTCGTCTTCGTCTGTCTGCCGGCACGTCAGGCGCCCTACGTTTTTGCGGCGGCCGCTCGCCCGCGGTCGATCGACGACCAGCTCTATCACGCGCCAGCGTACAACGTGTTCCCCACGGGCCGCGTTTGCACCGGCACTCACGCCTTTCCCGCTGATCCGGCCCGCATCCCCGAGGAGTTCTTCCGCTCCTACTTCTCCGCCACCGCCGACCTCGCCCGCGGGAAATCGCGGCGCCACCCGGACGATATCGGGCAGCTCTGGGATGATCTCGCCGGCGCGTCCAATTACCCCGTCGACGATCTGGTCCCGCAGCTCCACGTCGGCGAAGCACTGCGGATCGGCGCCTGATGGGACGGCTCGTCGAATACCTGATCGCCCGCGACGGTCTCCCGTCCCGCCGCGGCCTAGCCTATGACTACGTCCTTGCCGGCGACGGGCTCTTCGTCGTGGCCGAGAACCGATTCTTCGCGGCACGCGTCCCCGTCGCCGCGGCGACGGTGCGGGGGCTCCAGCCGATCTACCCTTCGTTCTCTTTGTGGACCGACCGGCTGCCGGTGGATCTCTGGGAACAGATCGTCGCTACGTCCCGCGCCTGGGGTGAGGCCGGCCACGAGGTCCTGCTCGCCGTCACGCACGACGCCACCGCTGGCTATCGCCTTGTCCTGCCGAACCAGGCCGTCAACTCGGTGGCCGTGATCTATCAGCCGGTCGCCGGCGCGGTGCTGGAAATCCACTCCCATCACCGCTTTCCCGCTCGGTTCAGCTCGATCGACGACGCGGACGAACAGCGTCTGTGCCTCTACGGCGTCCTCGGCCGTCTCGATCGCGACCGACCCGAAGTGGCGCTCCGGGTCGGCGCGTACGGGCACTTTCTCTCCGTGCCGTGGGAGACTGTCTTCAGCGGCGACCGCGGGAGCTTCCGGGACGTGAGCCTGGAGTCAACCGACGAGGATGAGAGCGATGTCGACCTTTCGGATTGACCCGAGCCCGGTGGGCGACGGGACTCGGGTCGTGCGCTTCGAGCGTGAGGCGATGATCGTCCTGGTGGGCTGTGGCGGGACCGGGGGCTTCCTCGCCGAAGCGATCTGCCGCCTCCTTATCGGGCGATCGGCGCACGTCTATCTGGTCGACCCCGACCGGGTCGAGCCGCACAACCTGCTCCGCCAGGCCTTCGACCGTGGCGACGTCGGCCACTTCAAGGCCGAGGTGCTCGCCGAGCGGCTTT
>DATLRG010000487.1:0-2253 GCA_035534795.1 Chloroflexota bacterium | reverse complement strand
CGTGTTTCGGGTCACAAGGCGTAGGCTCGGTACGCTCAGATCGACATGGCTCATCGGAGCGTACTTGTTCGAGGGGCCTGCGCTTCCACTCTCTACCACCTGCCGCGGTGGCGCCGCAGCTTGGAAATGAGACGACGCTGTTCGTCAGCGGGGAGGACGGAGGAGATGAAGAAGCGCTTCGAAGGCAAGGTTGCATTCGTCACCGGCGCCGCCACCGGCATCGGCCAGGCCACCGCCGTGAGGCTGGCGAGCGAGGGCGCGCTCGTCGGCGTCAACCACCTGCCGAGCAGCGATCCCACACCCACGCTGCAGTGCATCAACGACGTTGGGGGCGAGGGCTTCGCCGTCCCCGCCGACGTGCGCGACCCGTAGCAGGTGGTTGCGATGGTGCAACAGGTCGCCAAGCGCGGCGGCCGCCTCGACTACGTGGTCTCCAACGCCGGCATCAATCCCTCCTTGACGTGGGACGAGACGACGGTCGAGCAGTTCGACGAGCTGTCGGAAACGAACTTCCGCGGCACCTGGCTGGTGTGCACCGAAGGCGCGAAGCAGATGATCATGGAAGGCCACGGCGGCGCCATCTGCTGCACCAGCTCGCTGTCGGCCCACGTCGGCGCGCCGACGCAGGTCGCCTACTGTGGGACCAAGGCGGGCGTGAGCATGCTGGTGAAAGCGCTCGGCGCGGTGTTGGGCGAGCACGGCATCCGCGTAAACGCGATCGAGCCCGGCTGGATCGACACGCCCATGTCCGCCTCGCTTCGCGCGGATCCGTCGGCGGTTAAGTACTATGAGGATCGCATCGCGCTCCACCGCGCCGGTACGCCGGTGGAGATGGCGAGTATCATCGCGTTCCTGCTCAGCGACGAGGCGAGCTACCTGACCTGTACGACCGTCCTCGCCGACGCCGGTTTCATCGTCAACGCCGAACTGTAAGCGCGTACCCGCGCCCCCTCGGCATCGACCGCGGCACGAGTAACATCCACGGGTAAAGCATCATCTGGCGAGGTTTGGGAGACAAGCTCATCCGCCCGGCGCGATCCACTAGCGGAGTAACCAGGAGGCGGTGATGGAGAAAACGGCGCGGCAGTCGCCGCAAGCAGGGTTGCCCGCGAAATCGCTGATTTCGCGGGCAACCAAGATATCCGTCGCCGAGTTCGAGGCCATGTTCGAGTCGGTCAAAAACTGGGGCCGATGGGGCAAGGACGACGAGCGGGGCACGCTCAACTACATCACGCCGGACCACGTCCGCGCGGCGGCGTCGCTGGTGCGTTCGGGGCGCACGGTTTCGCTGGCAATCCCGATCAACACCGTCGCCGGCCCGGACAACCCGCACCCGGCCATCCACTACATGTCGCAGAATCACGACATCCCGATCGGGACGTCGAAGGTCGGCTTCGCGATGGACTTTCTCGGTATGGAATGCCATGGGGACTCCCACACCCACATCGACGCGCTCAACCACATCTCCTACGGAGGACTGCTGTACAACGGCCGACCGGTTTCTGAGGTGACGAGCAAGGGCATGCACGGATTCGACATCACGACGTACGCCAACGGGATCGTCGGCCGCGGCGTACTGCTCGACATCCCCCGCCTGCGGGGCGTTCCGTACGTCGAACCCGGCGAAGCGGTGACGCGAGCCGACCTCGAGGCCGCGGAGACCGCCCAGGGCGTGCGACTGGGCGAAGGCGACCTCTTCGTCTTCCGAACCGGTCACCACCGCCGGCGCCTGGAGCGAGGGTCGTGGGACAACGGCTACGCTGGCGAGGGCAAGGCCGGGCTGCACGTGGACGCGATCTCGTGGATGCACGAGCGCAAGATCGCGGCGTTCTTCCCCGATGGCGACGGCGAGACCGTGCCCAGCACCGTGGACGGGATCCCTTACCCCATCCACCCGCTGCAGGTCACGGCGATGGGGATGATCGTGTCCGACAGCCTCAATCTCGAAGAGCTGGCGAAGGCGTGCGAGGAAGAGAACCGGTGGGAGTTCATGGTGGTCGCGGAGCCGCTGCGGCTGCCCGACAGCACCGGATCGCCATTCAACCCGATCGCGCTTTTGTGATCGAGGCACGTCTGAAGCGACTGCTTTAGCACTCTGGGGTGGTGCGGAGGCGGACCGTTCGGTTACCATGAGGGTGTCGTCGTACGCTGGACCCGGCGAGCGGAGGAGGCAAGTGGCTTGATTCATCCCGATCACGTCGCCCTCCTGCGCGCTGGCGTCCCGAAGCAGGGTGGTCGCTGGGCGGATTTCGG
>DATLRG010000486.1:0-2207 GCA_035534795.1 Chloroflexota bacterium | reverse complement strand
CCGAGGAGTGGCAGATCTTTTATTTCACCCAGGACGAGCGGGTTGTCGAATGGGCGAGGGGAAGCGGCGGAAGCGTCAAGCTCTGTGAACTGCCTCCGCCGTCACCTCGGAGCGCGGTTAGCTAAAGAGCGGCACGCTCGTCAGGCCCACGGAAAGGCGAGCGTTGGCTGCTTGGAATAGCGTTTGGTCCGGATCCTGAGCTGGCTACCCGCGCCCGGTCCAAGCTGGACCTGGAAGTGGGAGTGGCCGACCGGCGTTGTCACCTCGCCCTGTTGAACGTCCACGATCTAGTGCTCGGCGTAGGCGCCGCCCTGGACGATCACGTCGCGCGCGTACAGTGGGCTCGTGTTCACCAGAGTGACGACGACCTCGTCGGCGGTCAGCTTCTCCACCAGCGCGGCCACGTCCTCCGGGATGCCGGCCCGCCGGCCGGCCGGGTCGAAGTAGCGAAGTCGGCAGTGCAGCGGATAGCCGACCCGACCGGTCGGCAGGCCGCCGAGCATCAGCTGGGTGAGCGTCTCGGTCGTCGCCGGGTTCAGGTGGTTGGGATCGTCGGAAAGTCGGGTGTCCGGCGTCGTCAAGTCGCGGCGCATCTCGTCGACCCGTTTGCCGACGGCGCTCAGGTCGGCCTGGAGCGCCTCGACCGGGAAGCTGGCATCTTCGCCATCGAGGTAGGAGATCCAGCGGGGCTTGCTCGGGAGCAACGTCAGGGCTTCGCGGTCCATCGACCAGTAGTACAGCTCGAGGGCGGCCGGTGTGAACTTGTCCGGACGATATTCGTACCAGCCGCTATCGCCGTGCAAGTGTGGGTACAGCGTTTGGCCGTTGACGACCTTCGCGTGGGCGTTCACACGATCGATCATCTCTCGCCAGGGATTGATGTAGCCGAGGTCGCCGGTGAGGAGCAGCGCATTGGCGAAGCCGTGGAGAATGCGCGGACCCAGGTAGTTGCGGTGGGCAAGCTCACGGGAACCTGGGACGTGCACGGTGAATCCCCAGCCGTAGACCCCGCCATACCACTTGCCGTCCGCCGCGCCGCCGATCGTCCCGTCGAGGCCGACGTTAGTCGGGATGATGCCGTTGTTGGCGGCGATGCGCTCGACCCAGGCGTCGACGTAGCCGAGGAGCCAGTCGCGGTACTTCGCCTCGCCGGTCAGGGCGTAGGCGTTGAAGCCTAGGGTCGTCGCGCCGAGATTGAGCGGGTTATCGCCGACGACATCGGTGTACTCTTCGAAGTGCTCGAGCATCTCGGCGTAGCTGCGCTCGCGGTGGAGCGGCTGAAATCGTCCCTCGACCTCGATCGGATCGCCGGTCCAGTCCAGCGCGGTTGCCTTACGCAGCAGCGGCCCCCGGCTGCCGTTGAACATGCTGCGGATCACCCGGTGCTCCGGGTCGTAGTTCGTCGCCTGGGGATCCTCGTCCATGTAGAAGCCGGCGAAGCGGCGGGTGCGCTGCTGGAGCTTCAGGTCGCTGGGATTCGCCAGCCCCTCCAGGAAAAAGGCCGACATTCCCTCGCCGTGGTGAAACCAGTCGAAGCAGACCGGGAACTCTTTGTAGTACATCCCGTCCCGACCGAGCGGAACTTCGACCGTCTTTGCCTCGGTGTACTGTTGGAGGTGGCCTTCCCAGCCGCGGTAATAGCGCTCCAAAACGCCGTTCGGCGCGCCGAGCGCGTGGAGCATGGTCCAATTCAGGAGGTTCTCGGCCGCGTCGTCCGGGCCATCGTCGCCGCCCCAGCGCGGAACGCAGAGCAAGTAGCCCCGCGAATCAAAATAGTGGTCGAAATATTCCTCGATCGCCTCGCTCTGGGTGCGGATCAGCTCGCGTTCAAGGAGGGCCCAGTACGGTGGGGCCACCGGCGTCTTGATCTGGATGACTGCTCCGTGGCTCGTTGTCCTCATTCATCGCTCCCATGGCCGGGCACCAACGACCACGGCCGCGGCCAGCATTTCGTATGTGGTCTGAACGCCATCAAGGTAGCATTCATGGGAGTGAAGGTCAATCGCCAGCTGCAGCAGTTGATCTCTCGGCCGCTTTCGTTTCCTTGACGACATTTCGGTGGCGCGCTAAGCTGAGCATACATCGGAGCTCAGAGAGCGCCTGTCTTCCCGGCGAAGTGGGAAAGCTGATCTCCCTCGCAGAAGCTGACCGAACGAAAAGGAAGGAGTCCGTTATGGTTGATACCGTCTCTCGCGACGAGGTGATCG
>DATLRG010000485.1:0-10011 GCA_035534795.1 Chloroflexota bacterium | reverse complement strand
CCCACCGCACTGCACTGCTCACCCGGGACCAACTACAGTTCGATCACCAGGTTGTCCAGCGGGTCGCGCCAGACGACGGCGCCGGGCGGCACGACCGTCGTCGCGTCGTACTCCTCGACGATCAGCGGGCCAGCACGTCGCGCGCCGTCGAGTTGGGAGCGCCCGAGCACCGGCAGCGTGACCGTCCCGACCTCTGGTCCGAAGTAGGCGGCGCGGTGGACCGGCGGCGTGGCCGACGACGGTCGCCGGTGCCGCGGCCGCACCATCTCGCCCACAATGCGCCGCGCGACCGCGGTCACCCGAATCGTCACGATGTCTACCGGATCGCCCGCCGCGCGGTGGCCGTAGGTCCGCTCGTGCTCGGCGCCGAACCGCTCGTCGAGCCCACGCAGCGTGTGCGCGTCGAGCGGAACGGGCTCCAGCGGCAGCCCCAGCTCGAACGACTGCCCAGCGTAACGGAGGTCCACCGCCCGCGCGAGCCGGATGTCCGTGGCAGCGTGGCCCTGCTGGATCAGCTCGGCCTGCACCCGCGCCTCGAGCGCCTGGAACGCGCGCTCCAGCTCGAGCGGGGACACGTCGCCCGTGGCGCGCAGGACCGTGCGCCCGGCGTGCTGCGCCGGATCGGCGGCGAGCAGGCCGAAGGCGCTGAATAGCCCCGGCCACGGCGGGACGATGACCCGCCGCACGCCGAGCTCGGCGGCGACCTGCGCCGCGTGGACCGGCCCATTGCCGCCGTACGCGATCAGCGTGAAGCGCCGAGGATCGCGCCCGCGCTCGGAGGAGACGGCCTTCACCACCCGGACCATGGTCGCCACCGCGATCCGATGCACGCCGAACGCCGCCGCCACGACGTCCAGGCCGAGCGGCCGCGCGACTCTGGTCGCGAACACGGCGCGGGCCTCCTCCCGGTCGATCGGCAGCGCACCGCCCAGGAGTTCGGTCGGATTC
The DNA here is from genome assembly GCA_035534795.1 of Chloroflexota bacterium. Classification (GTDB taxonomy): domain Bacteria; phylum Chloroflexota; class UBA6077; order FW602-bin22; family CADDYW01; genus JAJPKB01. The sequence continues at coordinate 9,063 of DATLRG010000485.1, read as the reverse complement.
AGGTAGCCGAGGAGCAGGTTCGCGTCGGTAAGCGTCGGCTCCTCGCCGCCGGTCCCGTAACAGACCGGTCCGGGCACCGCGCCGGCGCTGCGCGGACCAACGTGGAGCGCGCCGACCGGGTCGACCCAGACAACGCTTCCTCCGCCCGCGCCCACCTCCGCGATGTCGATCGCGGGGACGCGCAGGATGTAACCGGCGCCGCGGTTCAACCGGTTGCCCACGTTCAGGCCGGCGCCGACCTCGTACTCGCGCACGTGCTGGAGCGCGCCGTTCTCGACAATCGACGCCTTGGCGGTCGTTCCGCCCATGTCGAGCGTGATCACGTCGGCCAGATCGAGACGGGCGGCGAGCTGCTGCGCGGCGATCACCCCCGCGGCCGGCCCCGACTCGACAATCTGGATCGGCTGCCGGGCCGCGGCGCGCGCTGCCATGATCCCACCGTTGGACTGCATCACCAGCACCGGCGCCCTCACGTCATCGGCGACGAGGCCCTGCTCGAGGCCCGCCAGGTAGCGGCCGACCACCGGCTGGAGGTAGGCATTGATCACCGTCGTACTGGTCCGATCGTACTCGCCGATTTCGGGGAGCACCTCGGAGGAGAGCGTGACCGGCAGCCCCGGCGCCACCTCGGCCACCAACTCGGCCAACCGCTGCTCGTGGACCGGATTGGCGTAACTGTGAACCAGTGAAATGGCCAGCGCGCGCACGCCCTCGGCGACGAGGAACGCGATTGCCCGCCGCGCCGCGTCCTCATCCAGCGGCTCGACGACCTCGCCGTGGGGACCGAGGCGCTCCGGCACCTCCAGTCGCCAGCGGCGCTCGACCAGCGGCGCGGGCTTTTGCCAGGTCAGGTCGTAGAGACGGGGATACCGCAGGCGCCCGATCTCGAGAGTATCGCGGAAGCCGCGCGTGGTGAGCAGGCCGGTGGGCGCGCCGCGATGCTCGAGGATGGCGTTGGTAGCAACCGTCGTCCCGTGAACGATCTCCTGGACGTCCGCCGGGGCAACGCCCAACTCCTCGATCAGCGCCATCACTCCCGCGCGGATCGCCTGGCGGTAGTCGTCGGGCGTCGTGGAGACCTTGCGCGTCGCGACGCGCCCGTCGGCGGCCAGGCAGACCAGGTCGGTGAAAGTCCCTCCGATGTCGACGCCGATCCGGCACGGACCACGGTCCGAAGCCATCCGCGATTCCTCCCTGCTGACGCAAAACGCAAAACGGGAAACGGAAAACGCAAGGCAGACGAGTGCTGCGCCGGGGCGACCCCTGGCCCGCTGTCAGTCGCCGCGCATCGCGAGAGCGCACCACCTGGAAGCGCCGCTATTGTAGAGGGAGTGGGCGCAACGAAGCAAGACCTCGGGACGACCATTGCGCCAGCCCACGCGCGTGGTTATAGTATCCCTGCCCAAGAGCAGAGGCCGGGGAGTTGATGGGGAATGGGGTTGAGAAAATTGGCCGCGTGGGCCAATTTTCTCAACCCCATTCCTCATCAGCTCCCCGGAGGACAACACGAGAGGCGGGGAGGGGATGGTGGCGCGGTGGGCACACCCCTGACCGGGCCTGGCTGGCCCCGAACGGTTTTCGCCCGGTGGCTCGCCGTCTGGGTGAGCGGCCTGCTGCTGCTGGCCTGCGCCGGTCCCTCGCCAGGTGCCCTGGCGCCGTCGGCGTCGTCCTCGTCGGAGGCGCTCCGCGCACCGCCGACCGTCCACGGGCTGGTCGCGGTCTCGCACGCTCAGCCGACCGCGACGCCGGCGCTGTCAGCCGCGCGGGCCGTCCGCGCGGTCTCCCCGTCGCCCGTACCGGCGACCGCTCGCCTGGCGGCCCTGCCCTCGCCGACGTCTCGGTCGGCCCAGGATGGGCCCATCGTCTTCGCCTACTACGTCCCCTACGACGCCACGTCCTGGGCATCGCTGGCAGCGCACGCCGACCAGATCACCTACGTCGTGCCCCAGACGGTCTCGATCGACGCCTGCGGTGGCATCGCGACGCAGGACGACCGAACGCTTCAGGCCTTCGCCCGAGCGCACGGCATCGGCGTGCTCCCCTCGGTCTTCACCGTCGCCCCCGGCGTGAACCACCGGCTCCTGACCGATCCGTCGACCGCCGCGGCCGACATTCAAGCGCTCACCGCGTACGTCGTCGAAGAGGGCTACGCCGGGCTCGACGTCGACCTGGAGAGCGTTCCGGCCGGGGACCGCGCCGCGCTGACCAGCTTCGTCCGACACCTCGCGGCGAAGCTGCACGCCCGGGGCAAGCTCCTGACGATGGCCGTCCCGGCGAAGCAGAGCGACGTGAAGACCGGCCTGAGCGGCGCTTTCGACTACGCCGCGCTCGGTCCGTCGGTCGATCTCGTCACGGTGATGACCTACGGCTACTCCTGGTCGGGCGGGCCGCCCGGTCCGATCGCGCCCTATTCCTGGGTCGACCGCGTGATCGGCTACGCGACGAGCCAGTTCCCATCGGCCAAGGTGCTGGTGGGCGTGCCCTTCTACGGCTACGACTGGAACGTGACGACCGGTAGCCCGGCCCGGGCGCTGCGCTTTCCTCAGGCCGAGTACCTCGCCCACCAGTACGGGACGAGCATCGGCTTCGACCAGGCCAGTCGCGCGGCGACGTTCGGCTACGTCGCGCGGCCGGGCGATTCCCCACCGCCAGCTCTCGGCGCTCCCGCCTTCCATCACGACGTCCAGCGCCACGCCCCGCCACCGTGCCGACTCCCGACGCCGACGCCTCATCCCGCGACGCCGACGCCCACGCCGACAATCAACGTCGGCCAGCACGTGGTCTGGCTGGAGAACGACGCGAGCTTCGCCGCCCAGCTCGGCCTGGCCCGCGATCATCAGACCGGCGGCGTTGCCCTCTGGCGGCTCGGTCAGGAGGACCCGCGCGTCTGGCAGCAGGTCCCCGCTCACTTATCGTCCCTCATCCCGGCGGACGCGCCGTCGGTCGGTCGGCGCATCCGGTAACCGACGCCGCGGACGGTGAGGAGGTAGTCCGGCGCGCTCGGGTTGCGCTCGATCTTCTCGCGCAGGTGGCGCACGTGGACCTTGAGCATCTCGACGTCGCCGTCGAGGTGGTTGCTTCCCCAGGCAAAGCTCAGCAGCGTGTCGTGGGGCACCACGCGGCCGGCGTTCAGCATCAGGCAATGGAGGATCGCGTACTCCTTGGGCGTCAGATCGACCGATCGGTTGCCGATTCTCACGTCGCGCTCGCCGAAGTCGATCGAGAGCTCGCCGACGCGCAGGTTGCCCTGATCCGGCGTCCGAGCGAGCGCCGCTCGACGGGCCACCGCGCGGACCCGCGCCAGCAGCTCCTTGTGGCTGAACGGCTTGGTGATGTAATCGTCCGCGCCCAGGTCCAGGCCCCAGACCCGATCGGCCTCTTCGCCGCGCGCCGTCAGCAGGATCACCGGCAACGGCGCGTGCTGGCGCAGCCGGCGACAGACCTCGAAGCCGTCGAGGCCGGGCAGCATCACGTCCAGGATGACCATCTCCGGCGGGTCCTGCGCCGCCAGGGCCAGCGCTTCCTCGCCGCTCGTCGCGACGCTGACCTGATGGCTGTCTTTGCGCAGCGTGTAGGCGATGATGTCGACCAGGTCAGGATCGTCGTCCACCACCAGCAGTTTCACGGTTATTCGTCCTGGTCCGTCGCGACCGGCAGGGCCACCGAGAACCTGGACCCTTGCCCCGGGGCGCTCTCGACCCAGACCGAGCCGCCGTGCAATTCGGCGAGCGATCGCACGATCGAGAGGCCCAGGCCGCTTCCCCGCTCGCGCCGGGCTGCCGCGTTGCTGCCGCGGTAAAACTTGTCGAAAATGCGCGCCTGGTCGGTCGCGCTGATCCCCGGGCCGTCGTCGGCGACCGACAGGACCACCCGACCCGATCCACCGACCGCTCCCGCCGCCGCGACCTCGACCTCGATCTGCCCACCCGCGGGCGTGTGCTGCCCCGCGTTCGCCAGCAGGTTCGCCAGGACCTGCTCGATCCTGCGGCGGTCGCCCAGCGCCGGCGGCAGGCCCTCCGGCGCGCGGACTACGACCGTCTGCGACTTCTGCTCGAACAGGTTCGCCACCGCGCGGACGCCGGAGCGCGCCAGGACACCCAGATCGACCGGCTGGCAATCGAGCTCGACCCGCCCGGCCTCGAGCCGACTCACGTCCAGTAGATCGCTGACCAGCGAGATCAACCGGTGGCTGTTTCGACGGATGGCGGTGAGGAAGCGCGTTTGCTCGCCGGTCAGGGCGCCCGGGTCGCCCTCGAGCAGCAGGTCGGCCGCGCCGACGATCGCCGCGAGCGGCGTCTGGAACTCGTGGGAGGCGACCGAAAGGAACTCGCTCTTGAGGCGCTCGCTCTCGCGCTCCTCGGTCGCGTCGTGCAGCACGGTCACGACGCCGAGCGCGCCGCCAACGCCCCCGATTGGCGCGGAGTAGCTGCGTAGCGAACGAGCGCCGGCGTGGACCTCGGTGCCGCCCTCGGGCGGCGGCAGCAGCGCCAGCACCGCGTCAGCCGTGCCGCCGGTCAGGCCGAGGAGGCGCTGAGCGGCCGCATTCGCCAGCAGCACCCGTCGATCGGCGCCGCTGACGATGATCCCGTCCTGGACCGCGTCGAACACGGCGCGTAAGCGGTCGATCTCGCCGTGGACGTCCGCGTGGCGCGCCGCCGCGCTGGCACGCTCGCGGGCAAGCGACGACGCGAGCAGGGCAATCTCGGCGCCGGCCACGCGCGGCCCGGGATCGCGCGCGTCCCTCAAGCGCAGGATGTCGCCGCCGAGTCGGCGCCCGATCAGCCAGCCGAGAACACCGACCAGAACGGCCGCGAGGAGCGGGCTGCCCCAGGTCAACCAGAATCGTGCCGACGTCGGCGAGCTACCGCCCGCGGCCACCGGCTCTCCGACGACGAGCGTCACCGACCTGCCCGGCCCGAGCGACAGCAGCGCCTGACTCGCGACGGCGAAGGAGGCCGGTCCGATCGCCAGGTGCGCCGGCTGCCCGAGCCCGGTCGCGGGAATCAACGTGACGGGTTGGCTGTGATTTTCGGCGTACCGCGATCGGATCAGCCGCGATGCCGCGACGACGTGTCCCTGGAGCAGCAGCGCGCTGGACAGATCGCCGACGTCCTGCGCGGAGTTCATCAGGCGGTCGTCCAGGGGTTGCAGCGCCAGGACCGCCCCGATGGTCTGGCCGCCCTGGCGGACCGGCGCCACGGCGAGCAGCGCCACGCCGGCCGGGTCGTCGATCGCGGCGACGCTGCTCTGGCCCTTCATGGCCTGACGGACCGGGCCGGTCGCCGCCAGCGGCAGATTCGTCGCCGGGTCCGCGGCGAGCAGCGTTCCCGAGCGAGCAATCACGGCCAGGAGCTCGGATGATACCGCCTTGTGACGGTTCTCGAGCAGCTGGAGCGTCCGCTGGGTGTTGCCCGCCGCGACAGCAGCCGGCAGCCCGTCGGTCGCCGACACGGCCTCGGCGGTCAGCAACGTCTGGAGGCGCTCGTCCTTGAGCACGGCGCTGGTGCCGACCACGCCGCGGCCAAGGCGCTGGTCAAGGGCGACGGACGCGGCGCGGGTCTGTAGCTCGTCGGTCATCACGCGCCACCCCAGGCCGACGACCAGCGTCACCAGCGCCAGCGTCAAGCCCAGCAGCGGTCCCAGGCCGAGGGGCCGGGGCTTCCAATGCAGCGCGGCGACGCGAAATCCCCGCAATGGTAAACGCGCCGCGAGCAGCATCAGGACCTCGCACGCGGTGGCAGGCGCACCATCTCGGATGGTCGCGTAGCCACGATCCGGGTCATCGCCACGGCCGCCTCTTTCGACGATCTACTCGCAACTAATCTTACATCATGTCGCTGGACGCGCTCACAATGTACGCCGCGTGGGGGGATTGACTCGAAGGCCGCTGGTCTGCTAAGCTCACGGTAGATCTCCACTCCGTTCAAACCCGACGCCGCGTTGCGGTTCCTCTCGATCAATCTCGCCCATCGATCCATCCTGATGGTCCTCTGACCAGGACCGCGTCCACGCCTGCTGGCGCATCACGTCGATCATGGCGGTCGACCGGCCCAATGGAGGGCATCGATGAGCTCGTTCCATCGCCTCGCCGTCCCTGCGATTCTGGCGGTTGGCCTGGCGCTTTCTGCCGGGAGCCTGGCTCGCGCCCAGCCGCGTCCACCAGCCGCTCCGGGCCCCTGGACTCGGACGGGCAGCCTGCTCACCCCCCGCGACAGCTTCTCCATGACGCTCCTCCAGGATGGCTCGGTCCTGGCCGCCGGCGGCGATGACGCCGGGCGCGCGCTGGACGCGGCCGAGCGTTACGATCCGTCCGCCGGGGCCTGGCGACCGACCGGGGCGTTGAACGATCCACGGATGTTTCACGCCGCGACTCCGCTCGACGACGGGAGGGTGCTCGTCGCCGGCGGCGCGACCGACGACGGCGCGGTGCTCGCCGCGGCCGAGTTGTACGATCCGAGAACCGGCACCTGGACCAGGACCGGCAGCATGCACGTCGGGCGTGGCAGCTTTACCGCGACCCTCCTGCGCGACGGCACCGTCCTGGTGGCCGGCGGGTTCAACGACTTCGTCGGCGATCTGGCGTCCGCGGAGGTCTACGATCCCCGGACGAATGCCTGGCGGGTGACCGGGAGCATGAGCGTTCCTCGGGAGAGCCACTGCGCGGTGCTGCTGCCCGACGGCCAGGTGCTGGTAATCGGTGGCTCCAATGAGACCGGCGCGCTCAGCTCGGCTGACGTCTACGACCCGGCAACCGGTCGCTGGACGACCACCAGCCCCATGAATACTCCGCGCGTCGACTTCACTGCCACGTCGCTCGCCAGCGGCGCGGTGCTGGTCGCGGGCGGTTTCGCCGAGCCAGGCGGTGAGGTGACGGCGAGCGCCGAGTTGTACTACCCGGCCTTCGGCACCTGGAGCGCGACCGGCAGCCTGCGCCAGGCCCGCGTGTTCCACAGCGCGACCCTGCTGCGCGATGGCACGGTGCTCGTGACGGGCGGCCTTGGCGCGGACGGCACGGACGAGCTGGCGACCGCCGAGCGCTACGATCTAGCGTCGGGGAGCTGGCGCGCGGCCGGCGCGATGACGACCGCGCGGGTCCAGCACAGCGCCACGCTGCTGCCCGACGGCCGAGTCCTGGTGGCCGGCGCCTTCGACGGCCTGCGCGCGCTCGAGATCGCCTCGTCGGAACTCTATGCGCCCGGCCGGTAAGGGCAGGGGTGTGAGACGTGGGTCGGTTGGTGGAGGATGCGCTATGCGCATCCTCCACCAGCCAACCTACGCCGCACATCCCTCTGCTACCTACCCCTTTAACGCTCCGCTGGTGATGCCGGCGACGATGTAGCGCTGGGTAAACAGGAAGAGCAGCACGAGCGGCGATGCCGTCATCACGATCGCCGCCCCGATCAGAGTCCATTGGGCCGTGAACTCGCTGTAGAACTGGAAGAGTCCCGCCGAAATGGGCTTGATGTCGTTCGAGGGCAGGAAGATCACCGGTCCGATGATGTCGTTCCAGACGTGGATCGAGACGATCAGCCCGACCACCGCCAGCGCGGGCTGCAGCAGCGGCGCGATGACCTGGAAGACGTAGCGCAGGTAGCTACAGCCGTCGATCGCCGCCGCGTCGTCCAGCTCCGGCGAGATTCCCTGAACGAAGCCGGTGAGGATGAAGATGGGAAGGGCGATCCGGCTGATCCAGAGAAAGATGTAGCCAATCCGCGTATCGTAGATCCCGAGCGCGTTCAGCACGAAGAACTGGGGAATGATGCCCGCCGGCAGCAACAGGCCGGAGAGGAACAGGAGATAGAAGCCGTTACTGCCGCGCACGTGCTTGCGGGCGATCGGATAGGCGGCGAGCGTCCCGACGACCAGCGTCCCGCCGACGACGGTGAAAGTGTCGAGCAGGGTGTTGCCAAAGTAGCTGCCAAAGGTTCCCTGGACCCAGGCGTCCGGAAAGTTCGACAGGAGGACCGGCGACGGCAGCGCCGCGGCGTTCGTGTTGAACTGCGTGTTCGTCTCGACCGCGACGAAGAGAACGAACACGAGCGGGATCGCGTAGATCAGGAACAGCAGCAGCAGGATGACGTAGCCGCCGATGGACCCGGGGCGCAGCCGCAGCTCGAGGCGCAGCGACGTCGGCTCCGCGACGCTTTTCTCGAGGCTCTCCTGTTGGATCACAGCACCGCCTCCCGTTGCCGCAAGTAATACTGCATCCCCAGCACGACCACGAACACGAGCGCGAACTGCACCATCGCGATCGCCGCCGCGAAGCCGGGCAGCGTGTTACCACCGTAGAACGCCTGGTTGAACACGTACATCCCGAGAGTCTGCGAGCTGAAAGCCGGGCCGCCGTCAGGGAGAACGAAGATCAGCTCGTAGGTTGTCATCGAGCCGATGACGGCCAGCAGCACGTTGATGGTGATGCTCGGCGCCAGCAGGGGAATGGTCAGGTCGCGGAAGGCGGCCCAGGGGGACGTCCCGTCGATCACGCCCGCCTCGTACACCTCGACCGGAATGCCCTGCATGCCCGCCAGGAAGATCATCATGCTGAAGCCCAGGTTCGCCCAGATCTGGACGAAGATCACGGCGTAGAGGGCGGTCTCGGTGCTGCCGAGCAGGTTCGCCTTGACGCCCAGGGTCGCGAGCAGCATGGTCACCGGCCCGCTCAAGGGGTTGAACATCACGTACCAGACCAGGCCGTTGATCGTCGCCCCGAGAACGACCGGCAAGAAGACCAGCGAGCGGATCGTGACCTGACCGCGCAGGCGCGAGTTGAGCAGCCAGGCGACGAGGACGGCCAGCCCATTCTGGATGACGGTGACCAGCACGGCGAAGATGGCGGTGATCTGAATCGACAGGACCAGGAAGTGGCGACTGCCGGTGAGCAGCTCGGTATAGTTCTGCAGACCGACCCAGTGGATCGGCGTGTGCGGGAGGCCGGTGTAGTCGGTCAGCGAGAAGATCGACGTGGCCAGCGATGGCACCAACTGGAACACGGCGAAGAAAGCCACCGCCGGCAGCAGGCAAACGTAGGGCCAGATACCCGCGGACCGCCCCATACTTCACTCC
>DATLRG010000484.1:0-2610 GCA_035534795.1 Chloroflexota bacterium | reverse complement strand
CGGGTAGCCGCGTGGCTGCTCGTCGTCCATCGATCCGTGTCTTTGGCCGGTGCCGGGTGGCTTCTGCTTACAGAGATAACCCCGGGGGCGTCCGGAACGACCGCTCGCCCCTAAGCGTCTGCGACTACCTCGCTCACCTCGTTGCCCTCGATGGTGGTTCCGGAAGGGATCATCGACGGGACTAGGTCGGACGCGGCCTGCGCGTTCTCCTCTGAGTCAAAGACGACGATCGATCGTCCGACCCCGTCGCCCCGGGTCCAATAACCAGCCACGAAGCCCGGAAGCTCCTTGACCCGCGGCACGACCTGCTCGCGCAGAATGGTGGGGTCCGGGTTATCCGAGAGCTTCACGGTCACGAGCACCGCATACATCGCCGCCTCCCTTGTTGTGGTCCATCCGCCGACACTATCCGAAAGCTGCCTCGAAGTTGTGGCTTTTGTGCGGGCCGCCCCCGAGCACCATCGACCGCATTGGCAACGTGGGCGCCCTCTGGCGATCGCTCCCTTTCGATCGAAGGGGGAGCCAGCGCGGCGGCAGAGTGTTGAGTTCACGCGAACGCGGAAGTCATGCGGGGCGTGGTGGGACTCATCGCCTGCGCCGCCCCTGCCTATGCAAAGCGCCGAATCGCGCGACCCACGTGGCGCTGATACTCGTCGGTCCAACTTGAGTGTGAGCTAGGTCCATGAACCGTGCCGTCAGGTGCGCTGCCCAGCCCGGGAGGGCATTGTCGGCGGGGCTAATGCAACCCCGCCGACTATCCCCAGCTGCTACACCGGCCTACGAGTGTGCGTTCAACTGCGCGTCGGTGACGACAAGCTCGTTGCGCTGGTCGTCACGGTACTTGTTGTTGAACCGACTGACCTGCGACGGATTGATGTCGTAGAGCAGCAGCCCGGCCGAGACGTACGGGACGCACCCGGTCTTCGCCGCGTCCTGGTTAGAGCAGCCCGTGTAGTAGTTACCACTGATCTGGTTGCCGGACGCGACGCCCGTGGCGCCGAACCCAAACTGGATCCCGTTCTGGGCGATGAACGGAACCTGTCCGAGTCCCGTGACGGTGTTACCCGTCACGTTGGCGGATGCATTTCCGCCGTTGACGGTGATCCCGCCCTTCTGGTACGCGAAGACCGAGTTACTGCTCACGGTCCCGCTGACGGTTCCGAGCGTGTTGTAGCCGTAGTAGTAGATGCCGATGCCGTGCTGCACGCCGCCAAACGGAACATCTCCAATGTTGTGGATCGAGCTGTTCGTCACATCGACACTGACATTGCCCTTTCCGCCGTCGACGAACACGCCGTATTGCGTCGCTCCAAAGATCTCAGCGCCCGATGACACGCTGGCTCCGTTACCGACCGAGTCGTAGTAGGCGCCAATATCGCAGCCACTGGCATCGACGACCGTCCCCGCAAGGGATGTATCGATTACGGCCGCGGTCAGCGTCCCTTTGCTTGTGACGACAGGCGTGCAGGTCGCGGCGCTCGCTGCGCTCGCTCCAATCATCATCGCCCCAGCAGTCAACGCGCCCGCGATCGCGGCCATCAGTCTGATTCGCATATTGTTCCTCCTAGTCGTGGCCCGAGCAGCCCGTCGGATCCACCTGCCCCGTTCGGCTCATCTCTCGCCTGTGTTGAGGACCAACGCGTCGCCATCCTGGCATCGCACGGCTGTCCTTGCCAACCGGTCCTTGATCCACACCACTTTAACCCTGGTCAGCGCGGTTCGCACCAGGGTAGCCCCCTAGTGTTTATGTGGCGAATCCGCAATCTTGATCGGTGGATCGCGCATCAATCAGGCGTCCGAGAGATCGTCGTACCCCGTGCGCTCTTGGGCGGCCGTTTCAAGGCGGAGATGCTTTGCCCTCCGGTCGACACCAGCAAACGCGTGACGCAGTCAAGCTTGGTGGCAAGGGGCCTCGCCGTCTTGCGGTCCAAGCTCCCGCCTCTCGCGCAGACCGTCGCGTCGCCATGGATCAGGTCCGGCGGTCGTAGAGATCGAGCGTCCCTGAGGACGAGCTGCGACAGCACGCCCGGCGAGCGGCTGGGCTTCTCCATTCAGATCTGAAACCAGCACTCTCGCCGAGAGTTATGCGTCGGGCTTAATAGGGGCAGTCTGCAGGCGCCGGCTAGACCCAAAGCAGAACCTGACGCGCCAGCCAGCCGGATGAAGCCCGGCTCGTCGCCAAAACGCAGGTCGGCGCCGGCGCTCGCTGGTGGGCGAATGCGAGCGTCCACGGGCCGCAGGCGCAACGCCCCATCCCCATGGCGTGCGATGGCGGTTCCGGGCGCCGTTCAGCTTGTGGGGGGCGGTGGTAGGCCGAGCTGCCGCCGGATCGTCCTGACCGCCTGCTCGACCGGCCTGTTGGCGGCGTCCAGCTGCCGCTCGTAGGCGTGAAGCTGACGCACGGACGTAGACGCCGCGGCGGCGGTTGTGAGGCTCGCCCGGGCCTGGTTGACGTGGTACAGATCGTCCGCGACCCGCTGCGTGTCAGACGGGAACACGATTCGTCGCAGGCGGCGGTCGAACAACCGCTCCGTCGCCGCGGCGTCACGGAGATCAGCCTTCGCGCGGACGAGGTCGTTGCGGTCGCGCCCCTCCAGCGGGTCAAAGTCC
>DATLRG010000483.1:0-5392 GCA_035534795.1 Chloroflexota bacterium | reverse complement strand
TGGAGGTCGCCCGCATGCGCCACTACTCCCAACCCTCCCGCCGTGCTCTGGCGATGAATACACTTAATCGGCCACGTGTACACCTGATTAAACTGGGCGAATTATAGGCGGTGGGCAACGGTGAGTCAATTCGTCTGTGCGTGTCATGGTATGTCCTGAAAGTGGAGCGGGAGAATGAGGTGGACCCCGAATACTCCCTACGCTACACCTTTTGGTCACTGCTTTGGCGACACGCCGCCATTAGAATCCTGGTATCGCCGATCGGGTTCGTCCCTCGGCAGTTGGCCGGCTGAGGTAAGCGATCGTGCCAATCTACATCATCCGGGTCAAGGGCAACCTCGCTCACCACTGGTCTTCCTGGTTTGCTGGTATGGCCATCGCCAACGAGACCAACGGTGAGGCCGTCCTCACTGGCCCCCTGGCCGACCAGGCGGCTCTCCACGGTGTCTTGGCGAAAGTGCGCGACCTCGGTTTGCCGCTGCTGACCGTTACAACGGTCGACTCGGGCGCCGAGGAGCGCCGGGATATCTGAGATTCCGATTCAGTTGCAGCAAGCTCGTCACGCGACTAACATTGGGATGCTGCGAGGAGAGTTCACGAGGCAGGTCGATGTCGATCCCACTGCTGACGACCAAGCTCTTCATCCCGAAAGCGCGCGCGGACCGGGTCGCGCGTCCGCGCCTCCTCGCGCGCCTCGTCGACGTGCTCCAACCGGGGCGCAAGGTCGCTCTGCTTTGTGCCCCGGCCGGATTTGGCAAGACGTCTCTCCTCGCCGACTGGGCCAGCCAGGCGATGCCGGCTTCACGTCCCTGGGATGGGGCGCCGGATAAGTCTTCCGATCGCCGTGCACCGCTTCGTGCCGTGACCTGGCTCTCGCTCGACGCGTCAGACGACGACCCGATCCGCTTCTGGACGTACGTGCTCGCCGCCCTGCACGCGGTTCGACCCGGGATTGGGGAGGAACTGCAGACCGCTCTCGCGGCGCCTCAGCCGCCTCCCCTCGACAGCGTGATCACCACGCTGATCAACGCTCTGGCGACCGACCGATCAGATGCCGCACCATTTGTCTTGGTGCTGGACGATTATCACCTGATCAACGCACCAGTCATCCACGACCAGCTGCAGTTTCTTGTCGAGCGCCTGCCGCCGAGCCTCCGCGTGGTGCTCGCAAGTCGCGCCGACCCACCCCTCCCGTTAGCGCGCTGGCGCGCTCGGAACGAGCTGATCGAGTTGCGCGCCGCCGATCTGCGATTCAGCACCGAAGAAGCCACGGTGTTTCTGACCGAGGTCATGGGATTGGGGCTGGATCCCGCCGAGGTTGTCGCCCTCGAAGAGCGCACCGAGGGCTGGATCGCCGGATTGCACCTGGCCGGACTTGCCATGCGCGACCGCGGCGGCTTGGCCGCGTTTGTCGCCACGTTTACCGGAAGTAACCGCTTCGTCGTCGACTTTCTGGCGGAGGAGGTCTTCCGCCGGCAGCCTACCCACCTGCAGGACTTCTTGCTCAAGACATCGATTCTCGAGCGCATGTGCGGTCCACTTTGCGACGCGGTGGTCGGATTCGACGCCCGCGCTACGCGACGCCTCGACGACCATCTCGCTCCGAGGTCGAATGCCGGTCCCACGAGACCGGTTGCCACCGGACAGGATATTCTTGAGCAGTTGGAGCGTGCCAATCTCTTCACCGTGCACCTGGACGACGAGCGGCGCTGGTATCGCTACCATCATCTGTTCCACGCGGTGCTGCGCGAGCGTATGCAGGTCGAGATGTCCCGCGAAGAGATCACCACGCTGCACCAGCGCGCGAGCGCGTGGCTCGCCGACCAAAAGCTCATTCCCGAGGCGATTGAACACTCGCTCGTTGCTGCCGATTACCAGCGTGCGGCCGAGCTGATCGAGCACGACGGACTCTGGATGATCGCCCGCGGTCTCAGATCTCAAGTCCTGACCTGGCTCGATGCGCTGCCGGTGGAGCTACGCCGCGAGCGCCCGAGGCTCGGACATCTCCACGCGGTGATCCTGATTCAGACGAACCAGACGGCGAGCGGAGAGGCGGTCCTCGCGCAGGTCGAGCGCAGCCTGGCGTCCATCGCCTCCGAAGACGAGCGACGCACTCTACACGGGCAGGTTCTCCTGTCGCGCGCGGTTCTGTCCTGGTACACCGGCGATCAGGCAGCCGGGATCCGCTGCGCTGAGCAGGCGCTGGAACTCTTGTCTGAGACACCAGGGATGTCTCGAACCGCGGCGACGGCTTACGCGGCGAGTGCGTATCGGCTCACTGGCGATGTGACCCCGGCATGCGAACGACGGATGCGCGAGGCCGTCACGCTGGGGCGCGATCTCGCGCGCGACATCGGTCAGGTGTCTCCCTACGCGGTCACCGTGATTGGCCTTGGTCGCATGCACGTCCTCCAGGGCAAGCGGCGTCAGGCTGCCGCCTGTTTCGAGCAAGCCCGGGATCTGTTGAGTACGCCCATTGAGCGATGGAGCGGGCACAGCGCCCTCGCCGACATCGCCCGCGCTGAGTTGCTGTTGGAGCAGAACGATCTCGACGAAGCAGAGGGCCTGGTGCGTCAGGGCCTGGAACTGATGGAGGGGTTAACGACCGTGGGCGCCGAGAACTTCCTCATTGGCACGCTCGTCCTGGTCAGGCTGCTCCAGGCGCGCGGCGATTGGCCGGACGCGTTCGCGGCTCTGGACTCGTTCGACGAGACCGCGCGTCAGCGCGCGTTCGTTCCAGGCCTCCTCGCTCTATCGGCGGCGGGGCGTGCCCAGTTGTCGCTGGCCCAGGGCAATCTCGTGGCGGCGACGCGGTGGGCTGAATCCACCGGTCTGACCGCCGAAGATGAGATCCCGTTCCCCCGAGAGAGCGAATACCTCGCACTGGCCCGGGTCCTGATCGCTCAGAATCGATTCGAGCCGGCGCTTCGACTGCTGGATCGCCGGTTGGTTGCTGCCGAGGCGGACGAGCGGTGGGGCAGCGCGATTGGCATCTTCGTCCTCCAGGCGCGGGCCTACCAGGCGTCGGGTAATCGGTCCGCGGCAATGTTCCCTCTGGAACGCGCACTGCGCCTCGCCGCGCCCGAGGGCTACGTTCGCATCTTCGTGGACGAGGGGCCGGCGATGCTACGTTTGCTCCGAGAGGCCCGAGAGCGCGGCATCCTCACCGAATACGTCGACCGACTCCTGAGCGCCTTTGAGGGGGAACCAGAGCCACGGGACGTCCGAGACAAGAACGCCAGGCCCGCAGTGGAGATCCGTGCCCAGGGCAGCGCACCGCCAGCCGCGCCCCTTGCCGAGCCAATCAGCGAGCGCGAGATCGAGGTCTTGCGTTTGATCGCGGCGGGCTGCTCCAATCAGGAGATCGCCGACACCCTCGTCATTGCCCTTGGCACGGTCAAGAAGCACATCAACAACCTCTACGGGAAGCTCGCAGTGAACAGCCGTACCCAGGCCCTCCTCCGGGCCCGCGCCCTCGACCTGCTCTAACTCGATCTCGCACCACGGTTCATACCCTCCCGACACCCCCCAATGCACCCACGATACACCCCCGAATACGCCTTTGGATCACTTCCGATAGGCCAGTGCCACGATAGAGTGGAGACTACGTAAAGGCTCTCCTCGCCGAATTCCGACGGGGGCAATCGACACCGCTGTCGATTTGCCGAGCAGCGTGAAGGAGAAAACGTTGGCTAATCAGCTAGGCGACGCGAACAACGCACCGAACCGACGCACCTTGATGAAGGCCGGACTAGCCGCGACCGGGACGGTCGCCATCGGCGCCGCTCTCTCGGCGGCCGGGCTTGCGCCTCTGGCGGAAGCGGCAAGCAGCGGGCTGGCCAGGGGGGATGCGGCGATACTTCGGTTCCTGGCGGCGCTGGAGATTCTCGAGGCCGATCTCTGGCAGCAATACAACGAGCTGAGCGGGGTGCAGGACAGCGAAGTCCCCGGCGGCTCCGGAAGCGCCGGCTACACCGCGGCCATTCAAGTCCTCGACTCGGATATGGCTCAGTACATCCACGACAATACCGAGGATGAGATCAGCCACTTCACCTTCCTCAACGCCTACCTCATGGCGAAGGGAGCGGAGCCGGTTGATCTGAAGCGGTTTCGCACCTTGAAGGGTAGTCAGGCGACCGGTGCTCAGAAAGACGCGATGCGCCTCACTAACCTCCTGCAGCTGACCGTTGATACCAGTTATTGGACCCGCTACCGCAGCCGCACCCAGAACCCCGATCCCCCCTTCAACGACACGTTCCCGCCGGCGATCCCGGGGTTGCTCAAGGGACAGTTCCCGGCGATTCCGCGCACCGACGATGACCTGAAGGGCTTCGTGCCGGGTAATCCCCCAACCATCCCCGACCACCTCCAGGCAATCGCCAATACAGCCGGCTTCCATTTCGGCTTCATCGAGCAAGGCGGGAACAGTCTCTATCCGGCGCTGGCCCAGCGGGTGTCCAGCCCGGAGGTCCTGCGCATCCTACTGAGCATCGGCCCGACCGAGACAATGCACTTTCAGACCTGGCACGACAAGGCGGGCAACGCGCCCCCTTTGACCGATCCGACCAACGGCTTAATGTTCCCGAACCTCAACGCGGCGCCGTTTGGCGGCGAGGACTTCCAGACCAACCTGATCATGCCCGAGCCAACCGTCTTCCTCAATCGGAAGTTTCCGAAGGTTTCGATCATTCGCCCGACCGAGACCAGGGGGGCGGCGATGGGCGCGCTCAAGGCCCTGACCGACGACGGGCTCTTCATCGGTCAATCCAAAGAGTTCTTTACCGTCCTGTCCGAACTGGCGCGCGCCGCGGACGCGGCCGAACGTCAGGACTAAAGTCAACCCGTCATTTGGTTCGACGGGAACGCCGGGACGGAATCGGCGTTCCCGTCGAATGGACGTAGCCACTGAATTGAAAGATTAGGATCGACGAGACAATCGTGAAGAAGTACGTTCTTTTATACGTAAGCGCCGCTGATGTTCTGGTCAAGGCGCCTCAGCATTTCCCCGCTCACCGTGCCCGGTGGGATGAGTTCCGCGCGCGCAACACGCTGCTGATGATTGGCCCCTTTGCCGATCCGCGCGATGGCGCCATGGCAATCTTCACTTCCCGAGAGGCTGCCGAGGAGTTTGCCCGGGGCGACCCATTTGTTCTG
The DNA here is from genome assembly GCA_035534795.1 of Chloroflexota bacterium. Taxonomy (GTDB): domain Bacteria; phylum Chloroflexota; class UBA6077; order FW602-bin22; family CADDYW01; genus JAJPKB01. The sequence continues at coordinate 238 of DATLRG010000483.1, read as the reverse complement.
AATGAGGTTGTCACTGCCTGGTCCATTCGAGAATGGAACGAAGCCATTGTCGATCCGTGATTCGCTACCAATGAGCTGCCAGGTGCGATTCGTGCTCGCGCGCGCTGACGCTCTCCTGCTGATCCCATCGCTCGCAATCCTGACCTTGCACGCACTTACCAACGGCCAGTACGGATTTCATCGCGACGAGCTTGCCGTTCTCGATGACGCGCGGCACCTGGCGTGGGGCTACGTCGCC
>DATLRG010000482.1:0-6198 GCA_035534795.1 Chloroflexota bacterium | reverse complement strand
CCGCTGGCTGATCGCGACGAGCGGCTGGCGATCTTGCCGGCCAGCTATGAGGGCGCGGGATTGCGCACCATCCTCGCGACATTCGATACGATCGTCCTCTTGAAAGTCGCGAGTGTCATCGACCAGGTGCTCGACCTGTTGAACGAGCTCGGTCTGACCGACCGGGCCAGGTTCGTCTCGCGCGTTGGTCGGCCCGAAGAGATTTGTATTTCCGACGTGCGTTCCCTGCGGGGACAGAAGCTCGACTACTTTTCATTACTGATTATTCGGAGAAAGCCGTGAGCACCGGTCACGTTTACTTCATCGGCGCGGGCCCCGGCGCGCCGGACCTGATCACCGTGCGCGGGCGGCAGATTCTCGAGCGCGCCGACGTCATCATCTACGCCGACTCTCTCGTCGATCCTCGGATCTGTGATTGTGCTCGGCCGGACGCCGAGATTCACGGCAGCTCGTCGCTGACGCTCGATGAGATTAGCGAACGCATGATTGCCGCGGCGCTCGCGGGGAAGTTCGTTGCCCGGGTCCAGAGTGGGGACCCCTCGATCTATGGCGCGGTCCATGAGCAGATCACCCGGCTCGACGCCGCGGACGTGTCGTGGACGATCGTCCCCGGGGTGAGCGCGGCCTTCGCCGCCGCGGCGGCACTTGGCGTTGAGCTCACCGTACCGGACGTCACCCAGACGGTCATCTTCACGCGGCTCTCCGGGCGGGCCAGTCCGGTCCCAGCGTCCGAGGCGCTCCGGACGCTCGCGGCTCATCGGACCTCCTTGGTGCTCTTCTTGAGTATTTCGTACATTGAGCGGGTCGTCGCGGATCTCCTGGCTGGCGGATACGTTCCCGAAACCCCGGTGGCGGTCGTTTATCGGGTCAGTTGGCCCGACGAAGCGGTCATCCGGGGAACGCTCGCCGACATCGCGCCCAAGGTGCGCGCCGCCGGCTGGAAAAAGCAGGCGCTGATTCTCGTCGGCGCGGTGCTCGGTGCGGACGTGGGGGGCGCTGGGCATCGGTCACGCCTCTACGCGGGTGATTACAGTCATCTGTTCCGCAAGAAGCGCCAGCCGTCGCGTTCTGCGAGCAAGGTCGTGGAGCCGTGACGTCACTCGCCGTCTTTGCGATCAGCCGCCGGGGCGCGGATCTCGCCCGGCGTCTCCAGCTTCAGCTCGGGAGCGACGTGTTCGTCGCCGAGCGTTTTCTCGATTTAGTCGGGGAGCGTGCGGTTCCGCTCGGCACCGGTGCGCTTCGCGACGCTCTCGCCGGGGCCTTCGACCGCTATCGCGGGCTCGTGCTCATCATGCCACTGGGTGCAGCGGTGCGTCTCCTCGCGCCATTTCTTAAAGACAAGCAGACCGACCCCGCGGTCGTCGTTCTCGACGAAGTCGGCGCTCAGGCCATCGCCATGCTCTCTGGTCACGTCGGTGGCGCCAATGCGCTGGCTCGGCAGGTCGCGGCGGCGGTCGGGGCGCGACCGATCATTACGACCGCGGCTGACCTGCTGGGCCTTCCCGCCTTGGATCTGCTCGGCCAGAAGTGGGGATGGGTGATCGAGGATCCGACCGGCCTCACCCCGGCGAGCGCCGCGATCGTCAACGGCGAGCCGGTTGGGGTCTACCAGGACGCCGGCGAGGACGACTGGTGGCGGGAGGCGCCCGCGAATGTGCTGCGCTCTAGCTCGCTGGATGATCTGACGGCGGCAACTGTCGTCGCCCGAATTGTCATCAGCGATCGGATCCTGCCGCTCGCCGACGCCGACGGCGCCCTGGTGGTCTTCCGTCCCAAAACACTGGTCGTCGGGATCGGCTGTGTCCGGGGAACGACGGTCGACGAGCTCGACGCGCTGGTCCAGACGACGCTTGCCGATCATTCTCTCGCGATTGGGAGCGTCCGCGCGCTAGCGACAATCGACCTGAAGCGCGATGAGGCTGGTCTCAGCGCCCTGGCGGCCCGTCACGGCTGGCCGATGCAATATTTCCCCGCGGAGGAGCTCGCGGCGGTTGACGCCCCATCGGGACCTTCCGCCGAGGTCTTGCGCGCCGTCGGTGCGCCCGGGGTGTGCGAGCCCGCGGCGCTGCGAGCAGCCGACGTGGCGACGCTCGTCGTGCCGAAGGTGAAGACGCCCCGGGCGACCGTCGCGGTCGCCCGGGTTGGCGGCCGAACGATGCCCGGTCGCTTGACCGTGGTCGGCCTTGGCCCGGGCGCGCTGGAGGATCTGACCGAACGTGGCCGCCAGGCGCTCCAGGCGGCCGAGGTGGTGGTTGGCTATCACAGCTACCTCGATCAAGTCCGGCCGTGGCTGGGGCCGAAGGCATATCACGGCAGCCCGATCGGCGACGAGATCGAGCGGTGCGCGCTGGCATTAACCCTCGCACGGTCGGGATGTCGGGTCGCGCTCGTCTCCAGCGGCGACGCCGGTATTTACGGCATGGCCGGCCCGGTCCTGGAGCTTCTCGCAGCAGCCGAGGCGACGCTCGATCCTGTCGCGGTCGAAGTGATACCGGGGGTCTCGGCGGCGAACGCCGCGGCGGCGCTCCTTGGCGCGCCGCTCATGAGTGACTTCGCCGTGATCAGCCTCAGTGATCTGCTGACGCCCTGGGAGCTTATCAAGCGTCGCCTCGACGCGGTCGGGGCGGCCGATCTCGTCGTTGCGCTCTACAATCCGGCCAGCGCACGACGGCGAGACCACCTCGCTCGGGCCCAGCAAATTCTCCTGCGCTATCGGCCAGCCGAGACTCCGGTCGGTCTCGTCCGTAACGCGAGCCGGCCCGGGCAAGTAGTTACCGTCACCGACCTGGAGCATCTGCTCGATCATTCGGTCGATATGCTGACGGTGGTGATCGTCGGGAACTGCGCGACAATCCGCGTTGGGGACCGCCTGGTCACCCGCCGGGGCTACCTTTCTGGTCCCGCGAACGACGGAGATGTGAGGTGATTGTGTCATGGCAATAGCGAGCATCAACGACCGGTCAGACGCGGCCCTGGTGATCGCGGCTCCGACCAGTGGGTCGGGAAAGACGACGATCACAACCGGCCTGCTGCGGGCACTGCGGCGACGTGGACTTTCCGTCCAGCCGTTCAAGGCAGGTCCCGACTACATCGATCCGAGCTACCACGCCCAGGCGGCCGGTCGCCCGGGTCGGAACCTCGATACCTGGATGGTCCCGCCCGGGCCACTCCGGGAGATCTACGCTCGGGCGAGCGGCGGCGGAACGATCAACCTGGTCGAGGGGGTGATGGGCCTCTTCGACGGTCGAGGCGGCGACGAGGAAGGAAGCACCGCTCACCTGGCCAAGCTCCTCGACCTGCCGGTCGTGGTCGTCGTCGACGTCGGTCGGACCTCGCGCACCGCCGGGGCGATCGCCTTGGGCTGTCAGCGCTTTGATCCCGCGCTGAACGTCGTTGGCTTCGTTCTCAACCGGGTCGCCAGTGAGAACCATCGGCGCTGGGCAAGCGAGGCGATCACGACCGCGACCGGCCTGCCGGTCCTCGGCTGGCTCCCGCATCGCGCTGAGCTGGCGCTTCCCGAACGCCACCTGGGGCTCATTCCGACGGCAGAAGGGCAGGTTGGCGACGATTTCTTCGAGCGACTGGCCGACCAGATCGAGGAATCGTTTGACCTGGATCGTCTGCTTGCCGTGGCAAGACCGAGACCTATCCCTCCCGGCTCGTCGGCGCCGAGTGTCTTCCCGATGGAGAGTCAGCCGGTCGTGGCGACGATCGGACTCGCCCTCGACGAGGCGTTCAGTTTCTATTACGAGGATAACCTCGACCTCTTGCGCGCCTGGGGAGCGCGGCTCGTGCCATTCAGTCCACTCCACGATTCCGCCCTTCCGGAGGGAATCGACGCTCTGTATATCGGCGGCGGCTTTCCAGAGCTCTACGCGCGGGATCTCGCGGCAAATGGGGCGATGGTTACCGCGCTTCGGGCCGCGGCCTGCCGCGGCCTGCCGATCTACGCCGAGTGCGGGGGACTCATGTATCTGTCGGAAGGGATCAGCGACTTCGACGGGCAGCGTTTTCCGATGATTGGCCTGGTTCCGGTCTGGTCGGCGATGGCGGAGCGCCGACTCACCCTCGGCTATCGCGCGCTGAAAGCGCGCGTCGACACGCCACTTTTGCGCCGGGGGGAAATCGCCCGGGGCCACGAGTTTCACTGGTCGATCCTGGAGAGCCCGCTTCCCGCCGACACCGCCGCCTACGATGTCGTCGCGGCGCCAGTTCCACACGAGGGTTTCACGCGAGGAAACCTCCTGGCTTCCTACTGCCATCTGCACTTTGGGAGTAATCCCAACCTGGCGCCGAACTTCGTTCAAGCGGCGGCCGCCTGGCGGAGGCAAGTGTCGTGAGCGCCCCGGTTCTCATGGTCCAGGGAACGGCGTCGAGCGTTGGCAAAAGCGTGATCACCGCCGGCTTCTGTCGCATTCTGCGCCGACGCGGACTGCGGGTAGCGCCGTTCAAAGCCCAGAACATGTCGCTGAACGCGGCGGTGACGCTCGACGACGGCGAGATCGGACGGTCAACCGCGGTCCAGGCAGCCGCGGCCGGCGTCGAGCCGACGGTGGAGATGAATCCAATCCTCCTCAAACCCGAGGCCGACGCGCGGTCACAGGTCATCGTGCGGGGAAAAGTCTGGGGGACGCAGCGCGCCCGCGATTACTTTGAGCGCAAGCTGGACTTCTGGCCGATCGTGACCGAGGCGCTCGACCATCTGCGCGACACCTACGACGTGATTGTCGCCGAGGGGGCCGGGAGTCCGGCCGAGATGAATCTGCGCGACCGGGACATCGTCAACATGCGCGTCGCGTGCTACGCCAACGCGGCGGTCGTCCTCGTCGGGGACATCGACCGGGGCGGTGTGTTCGCCCAGTTGATCGGGACGCTGGATCTCCTGCCGCCCGAGGAACGTCGCCTTGTGCGCGGTCTGATCGTAAATCGCTTCCGTGGAGATCCCGCGCTCTTCGTGGACGGGGTTCGATTTCTCGAAGAACGGACATCTCGACCGGTCTTTGGGGTCATCCCGGCCGTTCGAGACCTCGCCCTGGCGGAGGAGGATTCGGCAACGCTGGACCGACCGAGATCTTCTGATCTTTCCAGGAAGTCCAGAGCCCTCCTCCGCATCGCGGTCATCCGTTTCCCGCGCATCGCCAACTTCGATGACTTCGGTCCCCTGGAGCGCCTCGACGGCGTGAGCCTCAGCTACGTCGATCGGCCGGACCATCTCGTCGGCGTCGACCTGGTGATTCTGCCCGGCAGCAAGTCGACGATCGCCGATCTCGAGTTCGTCCAGGAGCGGGGGCTCGCCGAGGCGATTCGGGCGGCGCACCGGCGCGAGGTGCCGATCATCGGCATTTGCGGCGGCTACCAGATGTTGGGCAGCTTCATCGACGATCCCGAGCGGATCGAGTCGCCGACCGGTGGCGCGCCCGGGCTGGGACTGCTTCTCCACCGCACCGTGTTCGCGCCTGAGAAGCAGACCAGCCGCGTTCGGGCGCGCTTGACCGGTCGGATCGGCCCCTTCGCTGCCAGCCGCGGCACTGAGATTGACGGCTATGAGATTCACGCCGGCCGAACGAGCGCCGAAGCGGCGGGCACGTCAGCGCCGCTGTCGATCATCGCGCGTGGACGAAAAACCGTCGACGAGCCCGAGGGTATGCTGAGCGACGATGGACTCGTCTTCGGGACCTATCTGCACGGTCTTTTCGACAATGTGACCATCCAACAATCGCTCATCGCCTGGCTGCGGGCGCGAGGCTCGAAAAAACAAGGACAGGGGCAATGGTCACAGGATGCGCCCAGCCCCGCACCGGCGTCTTCGTCCGACGATCTTCACGTCCAGACTTTGGATCCCTGCGACCGCTGGGCAGACATCCTGGAAGCGGCGCTCGACGTCCCACTGCTCCTCGATCGCTGTGGATTGACCGACCTTCGCGCAGGAGGCGGCTGAGTAGTCCGGTGAGTCTAATCGACACGCGACGGCTCCCCCTGAGTCAGGATGCCGAGGTTCTGGTGCCGCTTACCTGCGGAGAGTTGGTGCAGGGTGTCATCGACGGCTGTCCTTTCCTCGTCTCCTGTCCGATCGATCGCTTTGCACGGGTCCGGGCCACGATCAACGCGATGGGCAAAGTCGTTGGACCGCCGAATCACCCCAAAGCCGTTGCCGCCGCGACGCGAACGCTTTCACACCTTGGCCATCCAGAACTGGCA
>DATLRG010000481.1:0-2812 GCA_035534795.1 Chloroflexota bacterium | reverse complement strand
GCATCGTGCGTCAGACGCGCGCGCTGCTCGATTCGCTGCGCGCGTGAACTGCTGCATCGCCCGCGGCGGGCCGGCGGCAGCTGAGCCGGCTCAATGGCGAAACACCGATCGTTCCTGCGAGCCGGACGTCGTAAAGATCTGATCCAGCGTCGACACATCCAGATCACGCCGCGCCTGCCTGCTTCCCTGCACGCCTGCGTCGAACGGTTCCGTCATCGGTTCATCGCGCCGGTCGCGCGTCGGTTCGGGGCTTCCCATCTCGAGCGTGCCGGGATCGACCGGCGACTTCGCGAGCGCCCGCGTCGCGGCCTCGACCTCTTCGCGAGTGAAGAACGGCCCCGAATCGGGCTTCCAGCCCCGCCAGGCGCAGCGGTGGCACCGGAACGGCGACTTCGCTGTGATTTCCCGCCGCCAGCGTTCCCACGCTGACCGTGTTTTCGATCTATATACCTTCGTTGACCCACATTTCGGACAATTGAGCACTTAATAAGACTCCTTGACGAATTTCTCGAATTGTATCAAAGATCGTGAACCGTCAAGCTTGGAAAACGGCCGAGTCTGGAGCTCGACCGCACGCAGGTCCCGACGGGTGGCGGTTTGGGAGACCGTCAAATACATTGACGGCTGGCCCTTCTCGAGGCTAGAACTGCCGCACGGCGACTTGCACATGTCCCTTCGCATCGCTTTCGATCTCGACGGCGTCCTGGCCGACATGCAGTCGGCGCTGCGGCGTGAAGCCGAGACGCTGTTCGGCCCGCGTCCGCGCGGCGTCGAGGTCCGGATGCCGCCCGAGGCCGAAGAGGATGCGCCAGCTGAAGAGGCGGAGGCGAGTGCGTCCGCGGAGTCGGAGCCGTCGGTCGAGCGGCTCCAGCTGACCGCGCGCCAGCAGCGCCGGCTGTGGCAACACGTCGGCGGGGTCGAAGGATTCTGGGAGTCGCTGCCGGAACTCGAGCCCGGCTCGGTCTCGCGGCTCGCCGCGCTGGCGACGGATCGGCGCTGGGAAGTGATCTTTCTCACGCAGCGCCCGAACACCGCGGGGGCGACGAGCCAGGTGCAGTCGCAGCGCTGGCTCGAGCGCCACGGGTTTTCGCTGCCGAGCGTCTACGTGGTGGCGCGTTCGCGCGGGCGGATCGCCGACGCGCTGGATCTCGATCTCGTGGTCGACGATCGGGCCGAGAACTGTCTCGACGTCGCGGTCGACTCGAAGTCGCGCGCCGTTCTCGTCTGGCGCGATCGGACCGGGCCGATTCCTCCCAACGTCACGCAGCTGGGCATCGTCGTCGTCGACTCGGTGATGCAGTGCCTGGATACGCTGGCGGCGTCTCCGAAGACCGAGAGCCGGCGGACGATCTTCGACCGACTCAAGGGGCTGTTCTCGCCGGACAACGGGTAGGCGACAGGCTATAGGCGTTCGAGCAGACCGTCCACACCGTCCACGTCCGTCATCTCGTAATCGTAGACAGACGACACGGCCGCCGATGACGCGAACCGCGCACCGAGGTTCTGGTGCGCGGGATGGGCGAGATACGCCTGCAACCCTTCCAGATCGTCGAACTCGAGGACTGCGCTTACGGTGAGATCGTTCGCGGCCATCTGCTCGTACGCCGCACCGTGCGTCACTCGAACGCCCACCCGGACCCGGCGGATCGACGGGATCGATTCGAACGCCTGCCTCAGGGCATCGACGAACGCACGCCGATCGGCATCCGACAGATCGGGCTTCGGCTGGAAGAGGACGATGTGGGCGAGCATGGATCGAAGCTCGGGACTCGGCGCTCGGCGCTCGAAACTAGTGCCTACTTCTTTCGGCTGCCTCCGGATGGCTTGCCGGACCAGGGCTTGCCTCCGCGCGGAGGGCCCCCGGGCTTGCCCTGCCAGGGCTTGCGCGGACCGCCCGGTTTACCCTGCCACGGTCTACGCTCGCTACTGGGTCCGCTCGGCCCGGGCTTGCGTTCACGCGGAGGGCCGGCCGGGCGTTCCTGGCGATCGCGATCCGGCGGACGCGTGTCGCGGGTAAACGGCGGACGCGCGCCGCTGCGCTCCTGCGGACGGAAGGGGCGGTCGCGCCGGTCGTCGTCACGCCGATCGCCTTCCGCGCGTGGCGGCGCGGGGCGTTCGTCGCGGCGGCCTTCCGGTCTTGCCTGCCATGGCTGGCGTGGTCCGCCACCCGGCTTGGGCTGCCAGGGTTTCCGCGCGCCACCCGGCGCCGGCTTGCCCTGCCAGGGTCTGCGCTCGCCACCACCGCCACCGGGTGCGCCCTGCCAGGGCTTGCGCCCCTGCGGAGCTCCAGCAGCTTTCGGCGGGAACGGACGATCGCGCCGCTCCTCCTCAGGCCGGCCTTCCTGTCGCGGCCCCGCCGGCTCCTCCCCCGTCGGTCGTGCCGGCCGCCGCGCTTGCGGATGCTTCTTCTTCTTGAAGCGGTCGCGTGGATCCTTGTGTTGCCCGCCGGGGCGCCAGTCGCCGGCGCGCTTCTCGCCCACGCCGCCCCGCCGCGCCGCCTGGGCTTCGTCGGGCGAGGCCCACAGCCGGCCGTTGGCGAACCACTTCAACTCAGCGCCCGGGTTCGCCCGCTGCAGCTGCTTCAGCGTCGGCAGGAGTTCCTCCTGCTCGCGTGCCCTGAACGCGGTCGGCGTGCCGTCGATCAGGATCGTCCAGTAGGCGTATCTTGGGGGCATGTCAGATCTCGGCGCTCGGGACTCGGCGCTGGGCGCTCGAAGACCAGAATATCTGCGAAATGGCTTTTCTGCCATCAATTCCGCATCGCCTCATCGCTGAATCTGACTACGCGGCGGTCTGGCGTTGCGCTAACCGC
>DATLRG010000480.1:0-2057 GCA_035534795.1 Chloroflexota bacterium | reverse complement strand
CCCGCAAGGCCACGTTGTCACACCCCTCATCCATCATTTCTTCCTTATCCTGGCGCTCCGGGGCGCCCCTTGGTCCCGTTTTGCGCGTGGCGTTTTGCGTTTTGCGTATGAGTAGGTCGGCGGTCGCCGACGGGCGGAGATGGCCACCCGATAGCCGAGGAAGCCGGTGGCGACGATGTGGTCTAAACCGGCCCGCTCGGCAAGAGCAGTCATTTCGCCGTAGGTGTAGGAACGGCGGACCGAGAGCGGACCATCGTGACGGGTCAGCGGATTGCTGGTCAACAGGTGGCAGAGTAACCAGGCACCCCAATAGCCAATCCGGCTCCGGACGAGGTCGTTCACGACAATTCCCCGGCGCGCGACTCGCGACATCTCGCGCAGCATCGCCACGGCCGCATCAGGGTCCAGGTGATGGAGCACGAGCGAGCACGTGACCACGTCGAAACTATCGTTGGCGAACGGGAGGAAGCGCCCATCGACGACGGCAAACTCCATGGCCGTCGACACGCGACACCGTGCCAGGCCGAGAATCTGTTCGCTGACGTCGGTGGCGAGCAGGCGCACGACCAGGCCGCGTCGGCGCGCCTCGGCGATGATCGCCTCGGGCAGGTCCGCGCTCCCCGTTGCCACGTCGAGGATGCTGACCGCGGCGCCGGGTGGCATGCCTGCCGTCAAATGGTCAAGCGCGCGAATGGTGAGCCAGGTCCCACCGAGCCAGCGGTTCACCTGGCGGATATCGGCGAGGTTTTCCGCCAGGACGGCCGGGTCGTGGCCAGAACGATCGATCAACTCTGGCTCGTCGGTACGACTCAACCGCACGGAGGGAATGCGGGGAACGCGCATCCCCTAGTCCTCCCAGCGGAGCAAGAGCATCTCGGCGCAGAAGCCGGGTCCGAGGCTGGCCATGACGCCGAACGCGCCGGGGTCGGGGTGATGGTGGCGCATCACGTCGTCCAGAACGAACAGCACCGAGGCAGAGGACGTGTTTCCGTACCGACGAAGCACGTCGGCAGACGGTGCTAGCCAGCGCTCCGGGACGCCAACGTGCTGCCGCAGGTACCGGAGAATCTTCGCACCGCCGGGGTGCAGGACGTAGAAGTGAAGGTCGTCCTGCTGCAGCCCGTTATCGTGCAAAAAATCCTCGAGCAGCGGCCGGAACGACCGACGGACCATCTCCGGCACCTGGGGCGACATGACGAGGTGGAAGCCCGAGTCTTTGAGGACGAATCCCATGTAGTCGAGCGTGTCCGGGAACAGGTGGCTCCGCGTATCGAGGATCGCGGGCCCAGCCCTCGCGGCGCGATCGGTCACGACGGCCGCGGCCGCGCCGTCGCCAAACAGCATGGCCGCGACGACGTTCTGCCACGATGCATCGAGGGGCTGAAAGGTCAGCGAACAGAGCTCGGCGGATACCAGGAGCGCGGTGCTGCCCGGATGCGCCCGCACGTAGTCGGTCGCGAGCGCCAACCCGGCCGTCCCACCTCCACAGCCCAATTCGGTCACCGGCAGTCGTCGCACGCTTGCCCGCATGCCAAGCTGGCCCGCGAGGTGTACGTCCAACGACGGAATCATGTAGCCGGTGCAAGACACCGTGACGACCAGATCGACGGAGGTGGCTGGAATACCGGCGTCCTCCAGGGCGCGTTCAGCCACCGAGCAGCCCAACTGCCGGACCGTTTCAGCGTAGCAGGCGTTCTTTCTTTCCAGGCGCCGCTCCGCGATGAGAGTATCCGGTGGCAAGGCCAGGTATCGTGTCTGGATCTGGGTGTGATCCACCATGCGTTCGGCACGCGCGAGGTCGGGGTACGCTGCACCGAACGCCTGGCGGAGGTAGCTCTTGGTCTCGCCAGGACCGATCGTGTGTGAGGGCGTCGCGGTCGCGGTCGCGACGACTCGCGGCGCCGGCCGCGGCCAGTGGGTCGCCATCGCTGTCCTCCCCCGGTGTCGCGCTTCGCGGGACCGCTGGCAATTTATGGGCCGTTCACGAGTCGATCCGGTTGAGAGGCTTGACTCGGAATCGTGCCCGGCGCTACTCTACCGTGAGAGGGTGGCTGACC
>DATLRG010000479.1:0-12078 GCA_035534795.1 Chloroflexota bacterium | reverse complement strand
CCACCTGCCACCGGTCAGCCACCCTCTCATCAGACGGGATTGCCTGGTGTCAGGCGCAGGGATCAGGAGAAAATCGACGATGGCAGCTCAGCCTCTGGCACGACGTAAGCTCGGGCGCACCGACATGGTCGTCACCGAGCTGGCCCTGGGAGGCGTGGGCCTCGGCGGGATGCGCACGACCGACGACGACGCCGTGGCGGCCGCGACGGTCCAGCGCGCGCTCGAGCGGGGGATCAACTACGTGGACACCTCGCCGCTCTATGGCGAGAGCGAGCGACGTCTTGGTCTCGCTCTCCAGGGCAGCGGTGGGCGGCCGAGGGGCGTCTATCTCTCGACCAAGACCGGAACGCATCCGTTGCACCGTGGTGACTATTCGGCGGCCGATACGCGCTGGTCGGTGGAGAACAGCCTGCGCCTGCTCGGCGTCGATGCAGTGGACCTGCTGTTGGTCCACGATCCACCGACGATGGAGCCCGTCCTGGCGCCGGGTGCCGCGCTGGACGAGCTGGAGCGCCTGCGCGCGGAGGGCAAGTTCCGCTGGATCGGCCTCGGCGTTCGCGAGCACGACAAGCTGCGCACGGCGATCCGCACGGGCCGCTTCGACGTGATCTTGACCTACGCCGACTACAATCTGATTCGCCAGACGGCGAAGTCGCTGATCGAGGAGGCGGCGGCGGCCGGCGTTGGCGTCGTGCTGGCCCAGGTCTTCATCGCCGGGCTGCTGGCCGGGGTCGATCCCGCCGAGACCGCCTACGCCAACCGCCCCGATGCCCGTCTCGCCCGTGAGTGGTGGCTCTGGGCGCGCGAACGCGGGGTATCGCTCCGGTCGCTCGCGCTGCAATACGGGCTGCGCAACCCGTTGGTAGGGACGGTCCTGGCCGGCGCCGACACGCCGGCTCAGGTCGACGAGATCGTCGACGCGCTGTCCGAGCCAGTTCCGAACGGTGTCTGGGCTGAGGTCGAGGAGCGCATCGCCCAACAGGCGCGGCGCGAGGGGTAGCGCCGACCAGGGCATCCCGACGGGGATGCCCCGCCCGGGAGGGAGCCACACGATGTCAGCCCGCTGGCGCGCGATCGCGTCCTCCGTCGTCGTCGGATTCAGCCTCGTCCTGGCAGCCCTGGTCGACCAGCTCGTCGAGCCGCGCAACCAGTTCGTCGCGACGCCGTTTGCCGTCCCGATTCTCCTCGCGGCGGTCTGGTTCTCCAGACGGGGCACGATCATCACCATCGTCCTGTCGGTCGCCGTCGCGGCGTACGCTGCCCGAGTCGATGACGCTCCGCTGGTCCCCGCGCTGTTCCACCTATGCTCGCTGGTCATTATTGGCACCCTGGTCCTGGTGGTGGCGGGGCAGCGTCGCGCCGCGGCCGAGCGCGCGCGGGCGGCCGAGCAGACCAGCAGCACGCTGCGCACACTCATCGACACGCTCCCCGCGGGCGTCGTCGTCGCCGATGCGCGCGGGGCGATCACCCTGGACAATCCCGCCGCGCGCGTGATCCTCGGAGGAGCTGTGACCGGCACGGCCTTTGGCCCGCGGGGTGGGTACACGCTACTCGCCCTCGACGGATCGCCCTTCCCTTCTCAGGACTTGCCCCTGTCGCGGGCGATCGAGCGCGGGGAGGCGACCCTGGACGTCGAGATGGAGGTGCAGCATTCGGATGGCGTCAAGCGGTCCATTCTGGCAGCAGGCAACGCCGTCCGTGACGCGGAGGGGCGGATCGTCGGCGCGGTGACGATCTTTCAGGACATCACCGGCCGCCGGCGCGCGGCGGCCGAACGCGAGCGCCTGCTCGCGCAGATCGGGACGGAGCGAGCGCGCCTCCAGGCCATCCTGGACAATGCACCCCTGGGCATCGTCTTCGTCCAGGCACTGACGGGTCGCGTCACCGCGAACACCGCGTCGAGGCAACTCTTCGGTCGGCTGATCCTCTCGGACGTCGGGCGGAACCCGATCACGGAACAGTTACGCCATCCCGATGGAAGTCCCGTGACGCTGGCGGAGTTACCATCGACTCTGGCGCTCCAGGGGCGCCCCACCGCGACGGAGGAGTTCCTCATCGTCCAGCCCTCTGGACGTCGCGTGCCCACCCGTGGACGTGCCGTCCCCATTCGCGGTCCCACGGGACAGATCCTCGGAGCGGTGGCTGTGTTCGAGGACATCTCGGCCCAGAAGCAGCTCGAGCAGCTTCGCGAAGAATGGACCACACTGATCGCCCACGACTTGCGTCAGCCCGTGACGATCATCGCCGGCTACGCCGGGTTGCTGGCGCGGAACGCGACGCAGGTCCCTCCCTCGCTTCGGGCGCCGGTCGACCATATCATAGCGAGTGTGCGCCAGCTCGACCGGATGATCGCCGATCTGGTCGACGTCTCGCGGATCGAGGCGCGGCGGCTCACGCTCAAACCGCAGGGGGTCGACCTGCCGGCCCTGGTCCAGGCAGTGGTCGAGCGGATGGCGGATATCACGCGGGGCCACCCGGTGCGCGTGGAGACGAACGGGGACATCCCCTTGCTGAAGGCCGATCCGGTGCGGATCGAGCAAGTTCTCGCCAACCTCGTGTCCAATGCCGCGAAATACAGTGACCCGGGGACCGACATTGGCGTCGTGATCGAGCGCCGGGACGGCGATGCCGAGGTGTCGGTCACCAACCACGGCTACGGCATCGCACCCGATGAGCTGTCAAAGCTGTTTACCCGGTTCTATCGAACACGTGAAACGCACGCCGGGCGGGTCGCCGGCCTGGGACTCGGGCTGTACATCAGCAAGGGAATCGTCGAGATGCACGACGGTCGCATCTGGGTGGAGAGCATCCCCGGTCAGACGACGACCGTTCACTTCACGTTGCCGATTCCACCGCCGACCCCGTGAACGCACCGCCCAGTTCTTGCATTGAACTGAGGCCAGGGTGGCAACCGTGGCCCTCAGCTTAATGGACCTGCACGGACTGCGCGACACCCTGGACGACCGATGCCGAGGCGGCCAGACCCTCTTTGAGATCGGACGGGCTGCCGTCGACGAGCTTGGTGATCTGCGCGTCTGGCGCCAGCTTGACTTGCGCCCCGCCGCCGGGGAAGGTGACGGTGAACGAGTCGCCGGAGATCTTGTCGATGGTGGCGTTCGTCATCAGGTTGCCGCCGGTCATCGGCCGCTGCCCCACCGCGACTCCCTTCAGCGACGTGGGGAAGACGTTCACGATGCTCGCGAGGAGCGTGTTGTCGGGCTGGCGCTTGGCCGTGACAGCCACGTAATCGCCGGACTGCAGGTCGCTCGCCTTGGCCGTCTCGACCCGAATGATCCGGGTCTTATCGGAAACGGTGAACGTCTTGCCGTCGGCTAAAGTCACCGAGTTGTTCGCGACACTCTGAATGGTGCCCTGGACACGCTCGGCCGGGTTCTTCGCCGGCGTCGCGTTCGCCGCGTTTGCCGCTGGCGTCGTCGCCGCTGCCGCTCCGGTCGAGGTGGCTGCCGCCGTCGGCGCTGCAGCGGCGGGCGCAGCCGTCGGCGAGGCCGCCGCGGTCGTCGGTTGTGCTGCCGCGGGCGCTGCAGTTGGTGGAGTCGCCGCGGACTGCGCGCAGCCCGCTAAAAGTGCGATTGCCAGGCCGAGGCCAAAGACTTTGCTAACGTGTCTCACGTGTCACTTCCGCGGTTTTTTTCTCGTGTCGCGTTGCCAATCGCGCCGGTCACGCGTCGACGCGGAGGTCGATGCTGTCGTAGCCGGTGGCGCCGCTGGGGTAGGTCTCAGCCTGGCTGGCAGTCTGCACGTGCCCGGTCCCGTCGATCGCCCGAGCGACGACAGTGTAGCCGCCTGCCGCGCCCGGCTGCCAGGCATACTGCCAGAAGACCCAGGTGTTCGGGCCAAGCGGTTGCTTCAGCTCGGCCGCGTTCCACGACTTTCCCCCGTCCGTCGAGACGTCGACCCGCTGGATTCCCCGCGAGCCGGCGAAGGCGATACCCTCGACGACGAGCGGAGCGAGATGGAGGCTCACGCCACTCTGCGGCGCATCGATCCGCGCCATCGTCTGAACGATCGCGGCAGAGTCCCAGCCCTGCTGCTCCCAAAAGCCCGGCAGCGCCTCCTTGACGACCTCGATCTTCGTCAGCCACTTGGGATTCTTCATCCCGTAGGTGCCGGTCCCCAGGACGCGGAGCGGGAAACCGTGCTTGGAGGGTAGGGGCTGCCCATCGAGCTTGTAGGCGAGCAGCGTCGATGGATCGAGCGCCTTGGCGACAGCCATGCTGTCGGTGTAGCCGTCGACGCTGGTGAAGTGGATCGCGGTCGCATCGCTCGCCACCCCGGCCGTGTGCAGGATGTCGGCGAGACGCGTCCCCGTCCACAAGCCGTTGCTGATCAGATCGCCGCCCACTTCGTTGGAGATGCACTCGAGGGTCTGGTAGGTCTGCTGAGCCGGCAGCGCCAGAATGTCGTTGTATTTCAGGTCGATAGGGTGGGAGACGAGGCCGGTGACCTGGAGATGCCAGGAGGCGGCGTCGACGACCGGGTCGATCAAGTTCTTGGAAACGACGTAGAAGCTGTCGGGCGGAGTCACCATCGACGGCACGGCGGCGACCGCCGTGGGCGCCACCGTCGAAGCGACAGCACCCGATCCGGTCGCGGGAGCATCGGGAACGGGTGGCAGCGATGGCAGGTTCCCGATGACGCCGCGCCCGAGAACGAGCGATGCCAGGAAACTCAGCCCGCCTCCCACGATCAGACGACGGCTCGTTGCCGGCGCCGCCGGACCGGCCGCCATCTCCGGGGCCGATCGCCCTGCCGCAACCAGACGGGGTGCGTTCTGCTCCTCGGTGCTGTAGACGACGAGCGCCACGGCGTACGCGGCGAAAGCGAGCAGGCTGACGACCGTTTCGGCGACACTGCCGGCGAAGATACCCTGTCCGGCGATGGGCAGCAGGATCAGCCCGGTCACCAGCCACGGGACCACCGCCAGGGCAACGGGTTCTCGCCAGCGTCGGAAGACGAGACCGCCCAGCCCGGCGAGCACGAGCTGGAGCAGCAACAAGCTGGCGAAGAGGGCTGGCTTGCCGAGGTACAGCAGGCGATCTAGCACGAACGAGAAGACCGGTCCCGGCAGAAAGAGGACCAATCGGTCCTGGATCAACTCGGGAATTGTCGGCGCGCCCGCGACGACGCGGCCCACCAGCTCGATCACCAGGAAAGCACAACCGGCCGCGACGCCGATCCAGAAGCCTCTCATCGTCGATTCCTACCCCCCTGACTTTCCAGATCATAGTACCAACAGGATCTTCGTCTGGTCAATTTTCTTTTTGCGCGGGCAACAGACCTACTTGGCGCGGCTCTTGCCGATACGATGATTTCGCGCTTCCCAAAAAATTCGCGCGAAGAGTGCCGGCCACCCCGATTCCAACGCGGCCGGCGCGATGCGACGACAGTCAAGCCACGGTGAGAACTGCATGGACCTGTTTGATGTGCCCAGCACAGCAAACAGGTCCATGCAGCCGTGGACTACTTATGGGTAACAGGTGATCGACATGCGAAACGTCGAACCGGGGTTCCGCGTCGTGAGCTCCGACGGCAACGAGATTGGCACGATCGCGAACTGCGCGCGCCAGTACTGCGAAGTCAATACCGGCATACTCGGCCTGGGCCACCCGCTGTACGTGCCCATGGATGCTATCCGCCAGACCGAGGGCAACACCGTCTTCCTGGACGTCCCGAGCGACCGCATCGGCGAGCTGAATTGGGAGCATCCTCCTGCCGGTGCGACCGAAGCGTGCCCCACGGGCCTCTATGGCACCATGCCGGAGCGTCCGGCGACGCCGACAGCCCAGACCGGTGAAGCCACCGGCACGCCGGCTGCCGCGGCGGGTCAGGCCCCGGCCACGCCTCCACCGTCGGTCAACGAGCTGACACCGTCGACTCTGGCCTCGGTCCAGGAGGGCTGGCCGGTGATCTGCGCGGAGGGGAAGCAAGTCGGGACGGTCTCCCGGGCGCGCCCGGACGGACTGGTGATGGAACGCGGCTGGTTCATCTTCCGTCACGACGTGGTCGTGCCAGCGCAGGCGATCGAGCGCATCGACGAGGTGCAGCATCGCGTCGACCTGGCCGTGGGTTGCGCCGCGGTCAACCAGTTTCACTCGGCGAGATCGCTGGTCCGCCGGCCAGAATTGGGTTAGACTCTGGACGCTGGGCTGATGGGGAGAGTGTTGAGGGGACCGGAGTCGCGCGAGGTCGACGTCGAAACGAACGTGCCATGGCAGGTCGCCGCCAACCGGCGGTCCAAGCAGTCGGCGGCGCTGGTGTCGGCCGTCGCGGTCCTGGCGCTGGGGCTGGCCAAGCTCGCGCTCGGTCTACTGACCGGTAGCCTGGGACTGATTGCCGACGCGGTGCATTCCGGCCTCGATCTGGTCGCGACCGTGCTGACGTACCTGGCAGTTCGCTGGGCAGACCGCCCGGCCGACGCCGACCACCCGTACGGGCACGGCCGCGCCGAGAACCTCTCCGGCTTCGTCGAAGCGCTGATCATCCTCGTGACGGCCTGCGTGATCGGCCTGGAGGCGATCGAGCACATCGCCACGGGCGCGGAGGAAGTGATCCCGACTCCGCTCGCGTTCGCGGTGTTGCTGGTGTCCATCGGCGTGAGCTACTGGCGCTCGCACGCGCTGGAGCAGGTCGCGGTGGCGCATCAGAGCGCCGCGCTGGCAGCGGATGCGCTCAATTTTCGCACCGACGTCTGGAGCTCGGCCGTCGTTCTGGTCGGCCTGGCCCTGGTCGCGATTGGTCGTGCATTCGGCATCAGCCGGCTCGCTTCGACGGCCGACGCGGTCGCCGGGCTGATCGTCGCCCTGCTGGTGATCGCGGCGTCGGTGAGGCTGGCACGGGAAACGGTGGACGCGCTGGTGGACCGATCTCCCGAGGATATCGCCGAGCGGATGGCGGAAGCCGCGGCCAGGGTGCCCGGCGCCCTCGAGGTCCGCCGCGTCCGGCTGCGTCGGGTCGGCAGCCGCACCTTCGTCGACGTGGTCGCGCTGGCCTCGCGGACGACAACCCTGCCAGAATCCCACGCGATCAGCGAACAGATCGAGCGGGAAATCTGGTCGGTCGAGCCAAGAAGCGACGTCGTGGTCCATCTGGAGCCGGGAACGGCTGGCGCGGAGACGGTCCTGGACCGGATCCATTTGATCGCCCACGAGCTGGGCGTTCACGTTCACGACGTCCAGGTGAGGCAGGTGGATGGAAAGTCCGAGGTGAACTTGCACGTCGAGGTCAGCCCGGGCCTGTCACTGGAGCGCGCTCACGCGTTGGCGAGCCAGTTGGAGGAGCAGATCGCCGCGGCGAATCCGGGGGTCAGCCTGGTGAACACGCACCTCGAGGTCACGCCGCCGATGGGCATCCCTCGGACCGAGGTGACGAGTCTGGAGGCTGGCCTGGTCCGTCGCATCGCTGGGATTGCCGACGCTGCGTTGGGGGCGGGGCGCTGCCACGACATCCGGGTGTACCGTCCGTCGCACGGGAAGCGGGAGCTGGATGTCGTGCTGCGCTGCTCCTTTCCACCGACGACGAGCGTCGCCCGCGCCCACCAGCAGGCCGAGCGAGTCGAGCTGGAGCTCCGCGAAAGACTGCCGCGTCTGGGAAGCGTCCTCGTCCACGTCGAGCCGCGGGTTCCGGGCGACGCGGAGACGACGTGAAGTTACGGGGGCGGACCGCGATTGTCACCGGCGGCGGATCCGGCGTGGGGCGGGACATCTGCTCGGGCCTCGCCGGGGAGGGAGCACGCCTGCTGGTGGGCGACGCAAATCCGGTTGCCGCCGAGGCGGTCGCGGCACGGCTGCGCGCGATGGGAGCGGAGGCGGTCGCGCTCGGGGTGGACGTGACCGATCCGACGAGCGTGGACTGTCTGGTGCGGCGCTCGGTGAACCGCTTCGGCCGGGTAGACATCCTGGTGAACGTTCTCTGTTCCGACCACCAGGGCCGCTCGTTTGATGGCGAGGAGCGCCGACGTTCCCTGGCGTCACACTTGACTGGCACGCTCCTCTGCTGCGCCGCGGTGGTGCCGCGCATGCGGGAGTGCCACGCGGGCAGCATCGTGAACGTCTGGCTCGACCGCCCGATCGACCCGCGCGCTGGCGCGAGCGTCTGGACCCGCCGGCTGGCCGGCGCCTTCGCCGACGATGGCATCCGGATCAATTCGGTTGCCCTCGAACCCGATGAGTCATCGCCCGGGACCCGGTCGGGACTGGTCGCGAGCGCGCGACGGCCCGTGCGAAGCGCGCCGAGACGAGACGACCCGTGGGGCGGCGTCGTCGCCGAGCTGCTTTTCCTGGCGTCGGATGCGTCACGACCGCTCACCGCCGAGACCCTGCGCGTCGCCGCGGGCGATCGGCGATCGCACCTTGCTGCCTGATCGGCCCCCAACCCCGAACATCTGGTAGTATAATCACATTCGTCGCAGTGCGACGTCGGCGGACCGGCACGGGTGTCACCGCGGCCGGCTCGTCCCGCGGGGAGGATCTCATGGATGTCCCGGTGATGCTGCGCGTTCGCCAACGCCTGTACGATCACGTGGTGCTCGACCTGGATAGCGTTGTCATTCGCCAGGTGGAACGACGGCTGACGGGTAAGATCAAGCCGGGCCAGCGGATTGCCATCGGGGTCGGCAGCCGCGGCGTGGCGAATATCGCGCGGATCGCGCGGGCGACGGCCGAGGCGGTCCGACGGGTCGGCGGTGAGCCGTTCGTGGTGCCGGCGATGGGAAGCCACGGCGGTGCGACCGCCGAGGGGCAGGTCGCCGTCCTGGAATCGCTGGGAGTCACCGAGGCGTTCATCCGCTGCCCGATCCGTTCGTCGATGGACGTCGTCCAGATCGGCTCGACCGATGACGGGATGCCGGTGTACCTCGATCGGAACGCCGCCGGCGCCGCTGGGATTATCGTGATCAATCGAGTGAAGAAGCACACGGATTTTCATGGCGATCTGGAGAGCGGGCTAATGAAGCTGCTCTGCATCGGCTTCGGGAAGAAGGCGCAGGCAGACCTGGTGCATGCGTATGGCGCGCCGGGGTTGAAGAAGTACGTGCCGCTGGTGGCGCGCGTGACGCTGGCGCGCGCGCCGATCCTGCTTGGCGTCGCGACGCTGGAAAACGGCTACGAGCAGACCGCGGAGGTCGCGACCTTCGATCCCGGCGAGATCGAAGCGGGTGAGAAGCGCCTTCTGCGGAAGAACAAGCGCACCTATCCTGGCCTGCCGTTCCGGGAGATCGACCTGCTGGTCGTCGATCGAATCGGCAAGGAGATTTCAGGGACCGGGATGGATACCAACGTGATCGGGCGGACCCGCATTCCCGGCGAGCCGGAGCCAACGCGGCCGCGCATCCGGACGATCGTCGCGCTGTCGCTGACCGAGGCCTCGCACGGCAACGCGGTCGGGCTGGGTCTGGCCGATTTGATCAGCCGCCGGCTGCGGGACCAACTCGACGACGACGCGACCGCGATCAATGTGATCACGAGCGGATTCCTCGACCGAGGCAAGGTGCCGGTGACTCTCCCCGACGACCGGACCGCGGTCGAGACGGCGCTGCTGCGGCTGCCGCCGGAGTCGCGGCGGCGGCCGCGGATCGTGCGAGTCCAGGATACGCTGCACGTTGCCGAATTCGACGTTTCGGAAGCACTGTTGGAAGACGCGGCGGGGATCCCGGACCTGACCGTGATCGGGCCGCCCCGGCCGCTGTCTTTCGACGCATCGAACACAATCGAACCAATGGGCTTCGACGAGCGAGTCCACGCGGAGCGACTCGTCGGCGTCTCAGCCATGGAGGATGCATGACCGTGATGGTACGCGAGGCCGCCAAGAGTAAGCTGATCGAGCGGCTCAAGGAGATCAGCCGCGGAGCGCCCGCGCCGCTCGGGTTTGGCCGACCGCACGAGGTCGCGCTGCCGGCGTTGCTGCTGGTGGCCGTCCTGCCGCGGAACGATTCCACGTTGGCCGAAGCCGCCGCGCGCGCGGGTGCCGATGCGGTGGTGCTGCGCATTTGCGGCGCCGCGACCGATTTGCTCGGGGAGACCGGCGACCTGAGCGCCGAGGCGCCGCAGATCAAGGAGACGCTGGCAGCGGTGGGGGGTACCGCCATCGTCGGGCTGATCGTCGGCTCGAGCGGCCACCTGACCGCCGAGGCCCTCCAGGAAACCGAGGGTCTCGGCGTCGACTTCGTCGCGGCCTACCCGCACCTGACTCCGGCGAACTTCCTCGAGCTCAAGGGGGTCGGCCGCCTGGCAATTCTCGATCAGCAGGGCGGCCAGCTTGCCCGGGGGATCAACGATTTGCCGATCCAGAGCGCGCTGGTCCGGATCGGGCGCCCGCCCGACAGCCCGCCGGAGATGACCGTCCTCGACGTGGCGCTGAGCCGCGCCGCCGCTGACGCCATCCACCGCCCCATCATCGCCTTTCCATCCTGGACGCTCGCACCGGGGGACCTGGAGGTCCTGCGGGACGCTGGGGTCGAGGGCGTCGCGCTGGTGGGGCCCAGCCCGGACGCCGACGCGGCGACGATCGAAGCGGGCGTTCGGACCTACCGGGAAAAGGTCCTCCAACTGGGCAAGCCGAAAGGCCGGCGCGTCGCGCTCACGAACGGACCGGTGATCCTGCCGAAAGCGGTGCCCGCGGCGGCCGCCGCGGAAGAAGACGACGACACGGACGAGGACGAGTGATGGTGGTGCGCCCGTCGCTGTCGATCGTCGAGGATGCCGCGAAAGGCGCGCGGGTCGTGGCCGACCGGCTGGAGGAGCTGATTCGCTCCCGGCCGGACGCCGTTCTCGCGCTGCCAACCGGGCGAACGCCGATCCCATTGTACGCGGAGCTCACCGCGCGGTACCGGCGAGGGCAGATCGACTTCGCGCGCGTGCGCACGTTCAACCTGGATGAATGGGTGGGCGTCGCGGCCGGTTCCCCCGGCAGCTACGCCGCCTTCATGACGGAGCACCTTTTCTCACGGGTCAACCTCGCGCGAGAGAACTGCCACCTGCCGAATGGGGCGGCGCCGGACCTGGACGACGAGTGCGCCCGCTACGAACGACTGATCCGCGAGGTTGGGGGCATCGACCTGGCGGTCCTCGGCATCGGCCACAACGGGCACATTGGCTTCAACGAGCCCGGGACGCCGTTCGAGTCGCGAACGCACGTCGCCCGGGTCACCCCGCAAACCCGCGAATCGAATCGCTGGACGTTTGCCGATGGACGGGTCCCGGATACGGCCATCACCGTGGGCATCGCAACGATTCTTGGCGCGCGGGGAATCGTGCTTCTGGCGACGGGCCAGGATAAGGCCAGCATCGTCGCTCGCGCGCTCACCTGCGCGGTCGCCCCGTCCATCCCCGCGAGCGCGTTGCAGCTTCATCCAAACGTTCAGGTGATTGCCGATGCGGCCGCGGGGGGCTGGGCCTCGGAGATCTCAGACATCTCGTAGAGGGTGCGGCTTCGCCGTCAGACTCTCGCGCGGCGTCCTCGTCGCGGTCGCCTTGACCGCGCTGGCCGTGCTCGCGACTCCGAGTTTCACGCGGGCAGCCTCCTGCGGTGCGACCTCGCCGGGCGGCGCGGCTATCTCGGATTTCGCCAGCGACGTGATCGTTCAAGCGGACTCGACCGTCACCGTCCGTGAGACGCTGCAACTGACGGTCAGCGGCCGACCGCTCGCCGGTGGAATCTACCGGGACCTGCCGAGTCACTATCAGAGCGCCGCCGGGCACGTCTTCGACGTCGGCATCAGCCTGCTGGACGCTCGACGCGATGGGACGGCGATCGCGCATTCCTCGGTGGTGACGGCCGATGGCACCCGCTGGTTCCTCGGCGCGCCGAACGCGACCCTTCCGCCCGGCGAGTACACCTACACCCTCGGCTATCAGGTGGTCGGCGCTCTCGGGTTCTTCGCGGATCGGGATGAGCTCTACTGGCCGGACACCGGCTCCACCTGGATCATCCCGATCGACTGCGCCACCACGACGGTCCAGCTTCCGTTCAATGTCCCGCCCGGTGGGATTCAAGCGGCCGGCTGGATCGGTCCCGAGGCCGCGCCCACGCAACCGGAGGCGGCTTCGGTCGATCGATCCGGTC
>DATLRG010000478.1:0-7716 GCA_035534795.1 Chloroflexota bacterium | reverse complement strand
CGAGCCCAACGAGGCCCTCGCCAAACACGCCGCCGCCCACCGCTGGGTCTCGGCGGTCGACAACTGGGGCCAGTTGGGTACGTGGGAGTTCCAGGTCTGCCGGGACCCGCAGTTGCTGGGCCAGCAACTGGACCGCTGGTTACAACGTGCGGCGGCGACGGTATAGCGTGCCGGTTGATCGTCGCGGCGACGCTCATCGCACCTGGCGTCGGCCAACCTGTCGCGTACATCGCTTTGCGGGACTGCGGTCTTTCGCTTGGCGAACGGTACCTGAAGGAGGATTTGCCGATGTCATAATCACAGGGCAAGCACCGTGGGAAGGAGGAGTATCTCCGCGTCTACGACGAGCTGATCACCGCCGCGCGTTACCGGGGCACCGCTACCTACAAAGAAATAGCGAAGATCATCGGCGTTCCGCCAGCCGGCCACTAGCGACCGTTCAGCGCCCTGTTGAGCGTCCTAACGACCTCCTGCCGCGTCTTTCCCTAGATCGCCGTTCCGGACGTGTTCATCAGCGCGGCACCGCCCTACGCCGCGACGTCCACGACGATCGCCTGGGGATGCTCGGTCTCCTCGGGAATCGGCTCACCCCGCGCCGTCAGCGTCTCCAGGTAGAGCGCGATAGCTTCCTGGGCGTGGGCGATGGCGTCCTGCAGGGTATCGCCCTGACTCACACAGCCGGGCAGCGTCGGGACGGTCACCCAGTACCCGCCCTGCTCCGTGTCCGGTTGCAGAATGATCGTGTAGCGGTGCATCTCACTCCTCACAGCAGGCGTACCAGGTCGTCGGCGGAGAGCTCCGCCGGCTCCAGAATCGACGCGAGAATCTTCGGCGGGATCGTCTTGCCGGTGTGCAGCGGGACGGTCACCAGGCCGGTCTTCGAGGGATGCGCGAACTGGACGTGACTGCCGCGCTGGCGCGCGTCTTCCCAGCCATCCCGACGCAGCGCACGCAGTAACTCCCGCACCGTGATGCGTGGCAGCTTCGGACTCACGCAGAACGCTCGGCCGGCGAGGTGCCTATCGGACGTTGGCGCCGGCGCTCTGGCTGAGCACGCGCCCGATGCCTACAGGTTGCCCTGCAATACCGTCCGCGCCCCGTGGTGGTGAACGACGTATCGCATGCCGGGTACGTTCGTTCCTTCGGAGACCGCGCGGCGGACAGGAGGCGCCCCGCTTCCAACTTCGATAGATTCACGCTCGCTCGCTCCCATAGCACACACTACCACAGATAACGCGATAGCGCTATCGCGCAACGTGACGAACTTTTGCGGACAGCCGGAAAATGCCCGTTCGCCGTACGAACACGATCGTCCGCGGCTGGTGGGCCTGGTTCGCCTGGGCATGAAGCCGCGGAACAGGGCACAGACCACACAGCGCTCCCATCCACGCGCGCCTGGTTGCCCGGCCTAGGTTGGGTGTGCAAAGGTTCGCGTCGCCGCCTTGAAAGGCGGGCGAAGGGACGCTCGGCTGAAGTCGGACTGGCGCGGCGACGGGTCTCCGGACTTTAGTCCCCGGGGGATGCGCGGCGCCCCGTCCCGGGGACTTTAGTCCCTCGTTCCTTCGCCTGGCATTTAAGCCAGCGACGTCCCCCCACGCTCGCCTGGCGCCATACCCGACTAAATTGTTAACCTCCATTCAGCCAGCGACGTCCCTCTCCCTCGCTCGACGCCGTACCCGATTACAGAGTGAACCCCTATCAAGGCAGCGACGACGGTTTACAAACACAACCTGGCCTCGAAGCCCGCGCCGTGGGTGCATTCACCTCTGACGCGAGCGTCCGATGGACCGAATTCCGGTCCCTCATCGGTAGTCCGGAACCAGAATTGCGGTCGGAGCGTTATACATGGAAGCAGCCTCCCGCTGAGTCTGCTCTCGAATGACCTGCAATCGTACAGGTACGATCGACGTTGTGGAGGAAGCGGTGCTACTCTGGCACCCCTGGCAGCGTGGTAACACCCGCGTCTCACGTCGACAGCTTGGCGTCGGCGGCGCCGCCGCGGTTGGGCTCTTTCTGGTCGCGCCGTTCGCGGCCATCGCCGCGACCCGGACGTTTCGGCCCTGGTGGGTCCAGAACTTCCAGGTCACCCACCTCTGGTCAGGACCCGACAGCTCCGCGGTCGACTACGGCTTGATACCCCGGTGGAGCTATCTCGACGTCGTGGCCCCCCAGCGCGGCGCGCGCCTCTTTGTCTACGTGCCCTGGACGAAGAACGTCGCGTACGTCGATGCTGCTGCTGTCGGGCCCAGCGGCCCGCCTCCTCCTGGCTGGATGCCAGTCTTCGTGACACCAGCGCCGGCAGCGCCGGTCCCGACCACGGCCAGCCAACCATCCCCGCCGCCGTCCACGGACCCGGCGCCAAGCTGGGCCTGGCTGGGACGAGTGATCGACCGGGAGGATCTCTGGGAGCGCTCCGCGCCGACTCAATCGGCGCCGGTCGTCAAGCGGCTTCCGTACGGGACGATCGTCTACGTCACCGCGTGGGTGAATGGTCAGGAGATCGTCAAGGGCAACTGGACCTGGGGCAACCTCGCGGACGGCAACTTTTTCTACTCGAACAGCGTCCAGATCGTTCCGCCGACGACACCACCGCCGCCTCCGGCCAACCACCCGAGTGGGAAGTGGATCGACGTCAACACCCTCCGCGAGGTCGTGGTCGCCTACCAGGACGACACGCCGATGCACTTGGCGATCATCTCGTCTGGCTCGCCGGGCTGGGAGACGCCGGTCGGCGTTCACTACATCGCCAGGCGCCTCCCGAACGAGACCATGCGGAGCAGCACGCTGACGAGCCTCGGGCTGGATGCGCTGCAGCTGGGTCAGGCGAACTACGACCTGAAGAACGTGCTCTACACTCAGTACTTCGACGGCTTCGGCGACGCGCTGCACGATAACTACTGGACGCCGTCCTGGCAGTTTGGCGTGCCCCACAGCCACGGCTGCGTCGGCATGCAGGCCGCCGATGCGCTCTGGTTCTGGAACTGGGCGACCGAGGGCACGCCAGTGGTGGTCCATCGCGGCTGATCGCTCTCGTCGACCACGGCGGCAATTCGTGTACTTCCTTTCGCACCTCAACGATCGTATACTCATGACGTTCGATGCGTGACACTCTTGTCCGCGGAGTGAGTGAGCGGGAGGTGAGCGATGGGAGCCCTGGTCGATGCACTTGCCCTGGTTATCGTCGTCGTGCTTGTCGCGGTCATCGTCGAGACAGTCGCGCCGGGAACGGTTACCACGGTGATTCACCAGGTCGGGGTCGCGGTCGGTCTCCCCTGATCTCGAAGAGAAAGCGTGGTAAGGGTCAGTGGGCGGGAGAGCCGCGGCGCCGCGCTCCCACTCACCGACCCGTGCCACGCACTCTCGAAGGAAGCGACGCGCGTTGACAAGGCCGCGTGGCCGCGTTAGTCTTTTGGCAGACCGGCGAAGCCTCGACCGAGGGCCGGATTCACGCCCTCCTCCGTCGAGCGTGGCTCCGCGTAGGACGGACGACGAGACTTTGGACCTCGCGACCGTGAGAAGGTAATGCCGAAGCTGGCGAATCTGGTTGTGACCGTCGTCGCCATCGCCGGACTGTTGGCACCGCGCCTTGCGGCGCCAGCGCCAGCTTTCGCGAGCAACTGCCAGTTCGTCCTGGGCTTCCAGACCCTCTACCAGATGATTCCCGACACCGTCGGCACCTGCGTCGTCGACGAGCACTACAACCCGAACAACGGCGACGGTCTGCAGGAAACGACTCGTGGATTGATGGTCTGGCGCAAGTCCGATAACTGGACGGCTTTCACCGACGGCTACCACACCTGGATCAACGGGCCGTCTGGCCTGCAGGAGCGATTGAACACCGAGCGTTTTCCCTGGGAGCCACCGATTCCTCCCTGCTCCATCCCTGGCTCGGCTCTCAGCTTCACCGCGGCGACGCTTGGCCCGGACGGAACGGCGACCGGCACCGCGACGATCCACAACTCCTGCGACGTGCCAGCTGACCTGATGATGGACGTCTTCACCGTATCCGGTGGCAGCGGACAGACGATCGCCGACGCGCCGACGATCTTTCTGCCGAATGTGCCGCCGAATGCCACCGAATCGTTTCCCTATCGGGTTCTGCTGGCTGTCCCTGGCTCCGCGCCACAGACTGGCTTCACCTGGTTCACCGGCTCGCCGCACGACTGGCTCTGCGTCGACGTCGGCGCGGGGAGTTGTCTGAAGATCGATCCCTGGCTCAAGAGCGCCGTGAGTGCGCTGCGCACGCTCGACGAGGGCCAGGCCCTCCTGAAGATAGCCGCGGATTTCGGCGTTCGCATCGAGCGCGATCAACCGGGCGCGGACCTGTTGGCATCGTACAATCCCACCACCAGGACGATCGCGCTCGATCCTCAACTGGACAATTACTCGTCGTGGGTGCGGGCTACGATCCTGGCCCACGAGCTACAACACGCCGCCGACGATGCCGCTGGGAACTTGAGCTTCACGCCGGCGAACTGCTACACCGCCGAGGAGACCGCGTTTCGCCGACAGGCGCAGGTCTGGGCAGACTTCTGGCAGAACCGACTGCCGCCGAACGTCGACCCGATGCACTCGATGCTCAACGACATCACACTCTCCGTCGCCCGCGACCCCACCGGCTTCGTGAAGTCGCTGGTCAGCGCTTATCAGAGCGAGTGCAACCCGGCGCAGTCCGGCGGCTGAGCGTCGGGGCGGCGCGTCTCCAGAAAAGCCAGGGTGCAAGTTGACGACGTTGAGCAAACGCACCATCCCGGTCGTGTCCGCCAATCGCACCGCTTTGATCGAGCCACTCGCCGCGTCGATCGTGTCGAGCTCGAAATCTGACGCACGGTCCCCGGGGCGCAGCTTTTCGCCGACGACCGTCGGCATGACGTTCAATTCGAAGGCTGCGCCCGCTCGTTCCTTCACCGACTCTCCGGTGTCGCCCGCTTCTTGAGCAGCGCCTCGCGCGCCTGGGACTCGCGGGCCCCTTGATAACGCACCAGCTCCCACCCCTGGCGGCCCAGTTGTGCCAGCACCTGGCCCATCGCGTCGCGCGCAAGCTCCGGATGATCCTGGTCGTAGCGGAAGTCAGTGCCGAGCTTCTCGACCCGATGACTGCCGTTCGGTGCGTAGTGAACCACCTGCGCCGACCACTTCTTCGCGCCGAGCAAATGACCCTCCGCGGCGAGTTCGACCTCGCAGTATTCCCAGCTCTCCATCGCGTCTCCCTCTCGCACGTGCTCCAGATCAGCAGTTTTGTACAGCGCATCGTATCACACTGCACTGATAGAGCAAGAGGCGACTGCGATTCTGCAGTAAGTTTTGTCTGTACTGCCTCACGTCGCCGCCTTGAAAGGCGGGCGAAGGGACGCTCGGCTGAAGCCGGACGCGCGCGGCACCAACGCGGGACTTCAGTCCCGTCGTCCCTTCGCCTGCCCTTCAAGGCGGCGACGGCGATTTCAACCACACAGTACGCCGCAAAACTGGCACATTGGTCGCACCAGGCAATCGCGTCAAAACTGGGGTGCAGGAGTCTGCGAGCGTCGCTTTCCCTCCAGCAGCAGATCACGTACAATCAAGTCCATCACCCGCGGTGACCCGGGCCGGCTAGCTGTCGGATCGCCTGGGATTGCCACGCGCAATGTGTGAGGTTTGCCACCGATGTCTGCCCGGACCATGTTCGAGAAAATCTGGGATGCCCACGTGGTGCGCGAAGCGCCCGGAGAACCCGCGCTGCTCTACATCGACCTGCACCTCGTCCACGAGGTCACCTCGCCCCAGGCCTTCGACGGCCTCCGACTCGCCGGTCGGAAGGTCCGCCGGCCCGACCTGACCGTCGCGACAATGGATCACAACGTTCCCACCTGGCCCCGCTCGCTGCCGATCACCGACGAGGTCTCGCTGAAGCAGATGCAGGTGCTGGCGAAGAACTGCGAGGAGTTCGGCATCACCCTGTACGATCTGCATAGCCCGCGGCAGGGTATCGTCCACATCATCGGCCCGGAGCTGGGACTGACCCAGCCCGGCCTGACGATCGTCTGCGGCGACAGCCACACCTCGACCCACGGCGCGTTCGGCGCGCTCGCCTTCGGCATCGGCACGTCCGAGGTCGAGCACGTCCTGGCGACGCAGTGTCTGCTCCAGGCCCGCCCGAAGACGATGGAGGTCCGCGTCGACGGCAAGCTGTCCCACGGTGTCACCGCGAAAGACGTGATCCTGGCGATCATCGGCAAGATCGGCACGGCCGGGGCGACCGGCTACGCCGTCGAGTATACTGGCTCGGTCATTCGTTCGCTGTCGATGGAAGGGCGGATGACCGTTTGCAACATGTCGATCGAAGGCGGCGCGCGCGCCGGGATGGTGGCGCCGGACGATCAGACCTTCGCCTACCTCGAAGGCCGCCCGCACGCGCCATCCGGCCAGGACTTCGAGAAGGCGCTGGCGGAGTGGCAGACGCTGCCGACCGACACGGGGGCCACCTACGACCGCCTCGTCGAGATCGACGGCGGCGCGCTGGTGCCCCACGTGACCTGGGGGACCAACCCGGGCATGGTCGTGCCGGTCACCGGGTCCGTGCCCGATCCAACCTCGTTCGCCGACGTCGCCGACCAGCGCGCGGTGGAACGGGCGCTCGAATACATGGCGCTGACGCCTGGCACGCCGATCCAGGACATTGCAGTCGACCGTGTCTTCCTCGGCTCCTGCACCAACAGCCGTATCGAGGATCTGCGGGCCGCGTCGAAAGTGGTACGCGGGCGCACGGTCAATCCGAAGGTCCGCGCCATGGTCGTGCCCGGCTCGGTCGCGGTGAAGCGGCAGGCCGAAGCCGAGGGCCTCCACCGTGTCTTCGAGGCAGCCGGCTTCGAGTGGCGCGAGGCGGGCTGCTCGATGTGCCTGGGGATGAATCCGGACATTCTCCAGCCGGGCGAGCGCTGCGCCTCGACCTCCAACCGCAACTTCGAGGGTCGCCAGGGGAAGGGCGGGCGCACCCACCTGGTCAGCCCGGTCATGGCCGCCGCGACCGCCATCGCCGGCCACTTCGTCGATATCCGAGACTGGAACATCGAGGACTGAGAACATGGAACCATTCGTGCGACTGACCGGCATCGCGGCGCCGCTCGACCGGGTGAACGTCGACACCGACCAGATCATCCCCAAACAGTTCCTGAAGCGCGTGGAACGGACCGGCTTCGGCCAGTTCCTCTTCTTCGATTGGCGCTCGCTGCCCGACGGTAGCCCAAATCCCGACTTCGAGCTGAACCAGCCCGGCTACCAGGGAGCGACGATCCTCGTCTCCGGGCGAAACTTCGGCTGCGGCTCGTCCCGCGAGCACGCGCCGTGGGCGCTCCTGGACTACGGCTTTCGCGCGATCGTCGCGCCCTCCTTCGGCGACATTTTCTACAACAACTGCTTTCAGAACGGCGTCCTGCCCGTGCGGCTCCCGGAGGATACGGTGAACGAGATCCTGGCCCGGGCTGAGGCGGCGCCGGGCTATCGCCTGACCGTCGACCTGGAGCGCAACATCCTCGAGGACGATCAAGGGTTGACGGTGCCCTTCGAAGTCAGCGCGTTCCGCCGCAACTGCCTGCTGAACGGGCTGGACGACGTTGGCCTGACCCTGCAGCACGAGCATGACATCACCGCCTACGAGACACGCCGCGCGGCCTGGAAGCCCATCGCGACCGGCGTGGCGACGACGATGGTTATCTAAGGCAAGGACGTGGTGCAAGGTGC
>DATLRG010000477.1:0-9929 GCA_035534795.1 Chloroflexota bacterium | reverse complement strand
CAGATCGAGGCCGTTCTCACCGTCGACTAACTATGCGGGCGCCCTGAATCGGGCTTGTCGGCCGTCCTCGTGGACTTCGGCGAGCCCTTCGGCCACGAGCACCCGTCCCAGTTCCTCGATCCACGGCAATTCTGCTGGTGTCGCGTCGGGTTTCACGGTCCGCAGCAACTCTTCCGGCGAAATCGATGCTCCCGCGGGCAGGTCGCGCAGGCAGGCGACGATCCTCCCACGGTAGAACCGACGGGACCCCAGATACTGCTCGGCTCGCTCGGCGATCCTGCGAGCGGGCGGCGCGGACGTGTCGTCAGTCTGGGCGACGGTCGCACAGAGATCGAGGAGCGGACAAATCAGGCAGCGCGGATTGACGCTCACGCATTGCAGCGAGCCAAAGTCCATCAGTGCCTGGTTCCAATCCGAGCTCCGCCCGGCTGGCACCAGGCGCGTGGCCACCGCGGCGAGCTCGCGATCG
This sequence comes from Chloroflexota bacterium, assembly GCA_035534795.1. Taxonomy (GTDB): domain Bacteria; phylum Chloroflexota; class UBA6077; order FW602-bin22; family CADDYW01; genus JAJPKB01. The sequence continues at coordinate 9,460 of DATLRG010000477.1, read as the reverse complement.
CCGACGGGATGGCCAAAGGTAATTCGGCCGAGGACGCGACGAATGTTGGTATCCACCGTCGGCACGTCGCGGTGGAAGGCGAAGCTGAGGATCGCGGCCGTCGTGTATGGACCGATCCCGGGCAGCCGGCGAAGCATCGCGGCATCGTCCGGAAGGTGGCCCTCGTGTTCGCGTACGATCACCTGGGCGCACTCGTGCAGATGGACCGCGCGGCGATTGTAACCCAGCCCGGCCCACGCGCGCAGGACCTCCCGCCGGGGTGCGTCCGCCAGCGCCCCGAACGTCGGGAAGCGTTCCAGAAACTCTTTGTAGATGAGGATAACCCGATCCACGCCAGTTTGCTGCAGCATCACTTCCGAGACCAGGACGGCATATGGATCGGTCACGTCGCGCCAGGGCAGAGCGCGTCGGTGGAGCTCGTACCAGTCGAACACGCGACGTCGAAACTCGGCGGTCTCGCCAGAGTCCACGATTGCCACGCCGATCGCGACTCCTACAATTACTCCACGGTGAGAGCTCCATTTGACCTGCTTGATTCGCCGCGCAAATCAAGCAGGTCAAATGGAGCTCTCGCCGTAGCTTGACTTTACCCGTCAGGCCGCGGCTTTCAATCCCGCCGACTTCTACCGAGTAAGGTCGAAGCGGACCCATGTCCTTCGCCAACAATTATAGCGGTCTTTGGTAAGACCGAGCACGCGCCGAAAAAATTGTTGTAGAGGGTAGCTGAACAGTGCCCGGTGGAGAGAGTTGTGCCCAGCGCAGCTCTCTCCACCGGGCACTGTTCAGCTACCCTCTACAATCTGACCTCGATCGTGGGCGCGAGCGCGATCACCGCCTTCTCGATCTCGCGCGTGATGTCCCCGTAAGACATCGGCGGGAGGTAGAGTGGTGCGCCGAAGCGGAGGGAGGCGGGGCCCGGGCGCGGAACCCAGGCCCGAGGCGGCAGGATGCGGTGAGTTCCGCGGAGGAGGAATGGAACGATCGGCACTTTCAGCTCCGTGGCGAGCAGTCCGATCCCCTCGCGGAAAGGCGTCATCTGGCCGTTCACGCTGCGCGTCCCCTCCGGAAAGATCAGGATGCTCCAGCCGTGCTCGGCGAGGAAGCCGGCGTGGCGCAAGCTCTCACGGAAGCCTCGCGCTCGTGGGACCGGGAAGACGTTGAAGAACAGCTCCGCGAGGTCGAAGAGCGTCCAGTGCCAGGTGTTTTCGAGAGGATTGGCCGAGGTCGGGAAGTAAAAGCCAGCGAGCGCTGCCACCGCGGTGCGTCGACGCAGCCAGGGAGGCAGCGCCATCAGCACGGTGGGTCCGTCGAGGTGGCTCACGTGGTTCCCGGCGAAGATCACCGGCGGGCTGAGGCTACGCAGGTTCTCGCTACCCTCGACCGTGAGCCAGACGGCGTGGCGCAAGATTGGGAAGATCAGCTCCCGCTGGGCGATGTCGCGCAGCTCGACGACGCCGCGGTTGAGTTGCCAGGTTGGCGGCCGGCTTGACGGTAATCTCTCGCCGCGCCTGACGACCTCATCGAGGCCGGCGACCGTGGTCTCGCTGGTGACGTCGGCATCGGGGATGTCGACGTGGAACTCTTCTTCCAGCAGGGTGATCAACTCGAGTCGATCGATCGACGACAGGCCGAGGTCCGGACCGAGTCGCCCGGCTGGGCTGACCATGTGGTCCGGTGCCAGATCCTGAACGATCTGTGCGACTCGACCCGTCGGACGAGTCGGATGCGCGCGCGAGGGAAGGTTCGACGCCAGGGCTTCGCGCACCTTGAACTTTCGCACCTTCAGCGTCGGAGTCCGTGGAAAGTCCGAACCGGGCCAGAGCGTCCAGCCGCGGATCTGCTGAATCGGGTTGAGCTGGCGGTTGGCTGCCGCGACGATCTCCAGAGCAGACGGTGCCTTGAGCGGATCGAGCAGCAGGACCGCGTGGACCTGTCCTCTCCACTCCAGCACCGCGCTCTCGCGGACTCCGGACTGGCGATTCAGCGCGGCTTCGACGTCCTCGGGATACACCCTTAGCCCGGCCGGCGTCACGATCATGTCCTTCTGGCGCCCTCGCAAGTAGAGAAAGCCGTCGCGGTCGAACTGCCCGAGGTCTCCCGTTCGGAGCCAGCCGTCCACGAACGCCGCCGCAGTGGCCTCGGGGCGCTGGTAATAGCCCGGCGTGACGTTTGGACCGCGCGCCAGAATCCCGCCGTCAGGATCGATCCGGATCGACACGTTTTGCAGAGGCTTCCCGACCGAGCCGATCCGGTGGGCGCTGGGCGTGTTGGCCGTGAGGACCGGCGCCGTTTCGGTCAGCCCGTAGCCTTGCAGCACGAGAATGCCGAGGGCGTCCCAGAAGCGCTCGACACTGCGGTCGAGCGGTGCGCCTCCGACGACGACGTAGCGCAGACAGCCTCCAAGCTGCGCTCGAAGCGGCGCGAAGAGCGCGCGGCGGACCGGCCAGGGCAGAACGAGGAGAACGGGAGAAAGACCCGACAGGGCCGCCCTCAAGGGCTTCGGCAGGCGACCAAGGACGCGCGAGCGGAGCAGGTCGAGCAGGCGGGGCACGGCGACGACCGCGTTCGGCCGGTCCTTCCTGAACGCGTCGATCAGCGCGGACGGCTTGAGCGTTTCCAGGTACGTGATCTGCCCGCCGCGGCTGAGCGGCAGGAACAGCCCGATGGTCTGCTCGAAGGCGTGACTGAGCGGCAGCAGCGACACGAATCGATAGAATGGCTCGGGTGGCACGATCGGTTGAATCCCTTCGAGATTCGCTCGAAGGTTCTCGTGAGTCAGCATGACCCCTTTGGGACTGGAGGTCGTGCCGGAGGTGTACATCAGCTCGGCGAGGTCGTCCGCTCGGAGCGCCGGCCACGCGGTCCGTTCGGGCTCGCCGGGCCGAGTGAGCCACTCCAATCGGTCGAGGGGCATGCTCTGACCTCGGACTGGCAAAGCAGTCTGGTAGCGCCCGCGCAGCAGCACGCGCGCGCCGGTCTCGTCGGCGATGCGCTCGACGAAGTGGGGCGCGCTGTGGAGGTCGAGGGGGACTGGCACCAACCCCGACGCGAGACACGCGAGGTAGGCGCTCACCCAGATTGGCGAGTTCGGTGCCCAGAACACCACACGCTCGCCCTGTACGAGGTCCTGGGAAGCGAACCAGTGAGCGCACGCGCGCACCTGGCGAGCCAGCTCAGCGTAACTCCAGGTGAACGTACGAAAGCTCGTACGAAGGAGCAGAGCAGCGCGGTCGCCACGATCTGGCAGCGAGAGGATCAGGTCCTGAACGGTCGCGGTCAAACCCCGTCCCCTTCTCGATCGAATACCGCGATGGCGACGGCGATGGCCCACTCGCCTTCGTGGCTAATCGAGACGTCGAGCGCCCGGAGCCGCGGATCACGCCAGGCGACGTCGAGCCGGACCGTGGGGCGGCCATTCTCGGCGCGAGAGACGCTAAGCGCCTGCCAACAGGGAGGTTGCCCGATCGCTTTGAACACCGCCTCTTTCGCCGCGAAGATTCCGGCAAGGTGGGACGGCCGGGGGTCGTCGAGCTCGGCGGGCGTGAACACCCGCCGCAGAAACCGCGCGTTGGTCGATAAGCGCGCCAGTCGATCCACGCGGGCCAGGTCGACGCCGGTGCCGATGAACATGCCGGGCCCCACCGCTAGCAGGATAGCCGGTCCGGGGAGAGAAGTACCTGATCTGGGAGTGGTCTGCGCATGAAACCACTCCCAGATCAGGTTTTGCTCGCCCCGGACCCTTGCTCTACTTCTCGACGGGATCCAGCACGTTGCGTGCCGCCATCAGCCTTCTCTGGTCCCTCTTACGGCGACGGATTCCCGGTTGCCGCGATCAGCTTCTTCAGGTCGGACTCCAGCGCCTTCTGCTCCTGGCCATAGGTTGTCCAGTCGCCGCTCTTTAGCGCGGCCTGCGCCTTGTCGTAATCGTCGTTCGCCGATTGGACCAGCGCGGAGACCGAACCGGGGACGGAAGGTGTAGCGGCAGCGGTCGCCGTGGTGGCCGCGGGCGTGGGCGTGGCCGCGGCGGTCGTGCCGGTGGCGGTCGTCAGACCCGCAGGCACGACCGAAGCGCTCGGGTTGGCCGCGGCCGTCCCCGTTCCGAAGAGCTGGTTCAGCGCGTCGTCGAGCGACGTGCCCATCACCAGCTTGTCTTCGGTCGCGAGGATCACCCGCGTCAGCTCGGGTAGCTGACTCTGGCTCGCCTGGAGGTAGAGCGGCTCGACGTACAGCGTCGATTTCTCGATCGGTATCACCAGCAAGTTGCCGCGGACCACTTTCGACCCCTGCTGGTTCCACAGACTGAGCTGCGCGGAGATCTGCGGATTCTGGTCAATCCGGGCCTCGACCTGTTGCGGCCCGAAAATCACCTTGTCCTTCGGGTACTCGAACAGCAGCATCTTACCGTAGTCGGCCCCATCTGACCTGGCAGCCAACCACGCGACCATGTTCGTCTTGCCCGAGGGCGTGAACGGCAGCATCAGCAGAAATTCTTCGTTCTTGGCGTCTGGCAAGCGCATGATGACGTAGTACGGCTGGAGCAGACCGTTGCTGCCATCCGTCCCTACTTCCTGCGGCATGTCCCACATGTCTTCGCGGTTGTAAAAGACTTGAGCGTCTTTCATGTGGTACGCCCGCAACACGTCGGCCTGGACCAGGAACATGTCCTCGGGATAGCGAATGTGGGCGTGCAAATCCGTGGGCATGGCCGACAGAGGCGAGAACAGGGTCGGGAAAACCTTCGCGTAGGTTTGCACCAGCGGGTCCGTCGGATCGCTGACGTAGAGGTGAACCGATCCATCGTACGCGTTGGTGACCGCCTTCACCGAGTTACGAATGTAGTTGAAGCGGCCGCCGTACGGCGTCGAGTAGGGATACTGACTGGTGACGGTGTAGAAGTCCTGGAACCAGTACAACTGCCCGTTCGACACGACAAGGTAGGGATCCGAGTCGGGAATCAGGAAGGGCGCCAGGCGGTTGACGCGATCGGTGATCTGGCGGTGGTACATGATCTGGCTCTGTGGCAGCAAGTAGCTGGTGAGCAGAATGTTTGGGTCCTGATACAGGATGGAGAATGCCAGCTTACGCAAAGGCGAGTTGAGCGGCACGCCGCCGTTGCCCTGGTAGGAGTTGTAAACGTTCTGGTTACCCTGCGGATAATCGAACTCCGGGGCGCTCGTATCGAGGATGACGTAGCTCGAGCCCGTCTCGTCGAAGTAAATCTCAGGACGCGTGACCTTGAACTTGCCGGTGGGCGGGATGTCCTGTTCGATCAGGTCCGGCAGCCCTTCCGAGGTGACCTCGTTGACCGGGCTCATCGCGAATCCGTAACCGTGGGTGAACTGAAGGCGCTGCGTTACCCAGGTTTGCGCCTGGCTCGCCAGTTTGCTCGGCGACAGCTCTCGGGCGCTGAGCATCACTTGCTGGTACTTGCCATCGATCGTGTAGCGATCGATGCCGATCTTGCTGAAGTCGTAGTACAGGCGGATCGTCTGAATCTGGTTGTAGGTGGAGAGTAACGGACGGTCGTCCCACAGACGGATGCTGCCGAAAGTCTGCGGGTTCCGTCCGACGACGCCTGGCGCTGGCGCGGCGTCGCCGGGGAAAGGCTGGCTGTCGACGTTGTCGAGGCCGAAGGCGCGACGGGTCATATTGATATTCTCTTGCAAGTAAGGCGTTTCGCGCGTTAGCTCGCTCGGCTGTACTCCGAGCTGCTGGACCAGCGATGGATACACCCCACCGACCACGATCGCGGCCACGATCCAGCCCGCGACTGCGACGCCTGCCAGTGCGTAGCCGCGGCGGAACGCGTTGACGAAGACCGCGACCGCCATCAGCACCGCGATCACGCCGAGGATCGCCAGCGCCGGGAGCTGGGCGTTCACGTCGGCGAAGCCGGCACCGTGGACGACGCCGCGATTGGCGTAGACCAGGTCATAGATGTCCAGGCGATATCCGACGGCGAGGAGCAGCGGCAGCAACGCCGCGAGGGTGAAGAAATGAATCCGCACGCCGCGGACGCTGGCGAGAGCGGCGAGGTCCGAGCCTTCGAAGGTGAACCCGTAGGATCTCACCGCGTAGTAGGCGCCGGTCAGCGCGGCGATCAAGATCACCGCGGCGATCAGCCAGCCCTGGACAAAGTGATAGAACGGTAGCTGGAAGACGAAGAACGACACGTCAAGCCCGAAAAGCGGGTCTTTGACCGCGAACGAGCTGGGATTGAGGTACCGTTCGAACATCAGCCAGTTCGAAGACACTACCAGGCCCATGATGGCCGCGAGGATCAAGGCGCAAATCAGAGCGCCGTACGTCACGATACGGTCGACCGTGTGCGCCTTCATCCGTGTAATGTAGGTGAGGACACCCTCCCGCGGCAAGGGTAACTCGCCGATATGACGCGCGACGAGCCGCGCGATCAGCAAGTTGATCATCGCCAACGCGAGGAAAACGCCCGCGCCGAGAGCGAACAGCGTGAGCTGCGCGGTCAGCACCGTCAAGAAAACGGCCGACTGGCCGACACTCTGAAACCAGAGCCACTCGGTGTAAAGATTAGCCGCCGACGGCGCGACGACGAAGATGATCAAGCCGACGACGGCGATGATGATGACCCACATTAGGATCTAGCCTCCCACCAAAGCACTCCGGCGTCGGTGGGTGATAGTGCGAACATCCACCTGCCGTCTATCTGAACCAACCGCCCGACCAGGTACGCGCGAATATCCGGCTCAGCCTCGGCTCTCTCGGGGTTGACCACGTCGCCGATGGCCATCGCGCGTGCCGCGTCGAGCGTGTCGAAAGGGGGCATCAGTCTACCTCGTTTGGAGTGCCGGACATGAGGCTGTCGTGCGTCACGGACACGCGACGCCAGCCATCCCTGCGCGGAACGATCAACTCGCGGATGCCAGCCTCGGCCAGCAACTGGGCGCCCTCTGCGAAGCGAAAGGCGACGTTCAAAGGATCGTGCGCGTCGGCACTCAGAAGCGCCGGGATCTCGCGCTCAGCGCAGCGCCTCAGGATGGCCAGGCCGGGGTTAGGAGCCGCCGCGGGCTTTGCCCAGCCGGAGGTGTTCAGCTCGATGGCCAGGCCGGCGCGTTGGATCGCGGACAGTGCCTCGTCGACGAGTTGACTATACCAGGCGCCATCCGTCGGAAAGTAACGGTCCTGGCGATTCCAGAGAGCGATGCGATCGAGGTGGCCGACGAACGCGGGGACACCCAGGCGGGGGACTTCGTCCGCCATCTGGCAGATGCGGTGATAGTAGTCCTCGACGACCGGGCGGGCGTCGCCGCGGTGCCGACGCTCGATCTCACGCGCGAACGAGTCTTCGCTCTCGTCGTACGTCCAGGGTTCGGTTCCGGGTTCGCCCACGTAATGAACGGAGGCGACGAAGTAGTCGAAGCCGCGAGCCACCAATTCCCCCTGGTAGAAGTCCGTCAAGCCGGGTAGGTAGTCGAGCTCTAGACCGAGATACACCGGCAGCTCGTTCTCGTAGCGAGCTGCCACCTGGCGAACGTCGGCGCGATACGCGTCGAGCGACGACAGCGGCATCGCGTACGCGCACGCGAATGGCAACGGCGCGTGGCCGGAGGCGCCGAATGCCGCCAATCCTACTCGAATCGCCTCCTTCACGTACTCGTCGATCTCGCCGTGGCCATCGCAATAGCGGCTGTGGGTGTGCAGGCTGCAGATAATCGGGCCCGAGTCCTGAGCAGTACGCACCAAGGATCATACCTCGCGGTTCTCGAAGCTCGCGCCATCACCGACTATTATAGCGCGATACGTAACTACCCAGGAGCTCCCGGGCAGGTCGTAGCCGGGAGTGGTGGGTTGCCGGCGATAGCCTGGCCGAGTGCGGAGAGGATGGGAATCCGTTGCTTGCGCAGCGTCGAGATATAGCCCCGAATCCGACAGAACTGCTCCGCGCCTTTGGGCGTGCGAAAGCAGCCGGAAATCTTCTCCCGGACCTTGACCATGCGCAGGTCCCGTTCCGCCTGGTTGTTGTCAAAGGGGGTCGCGAAGTCGTCCATGAACGCCAGCGTCGCCCCCTTGTGCTCCCGCAAGCGTTCCACCAGGCTCCCGGCTTTGCCCAGCTTCGGCCGTCCCCGACGGCCGGTCGGCATGGGCAGCGGATTCGCTTGGCGCCCGTCCACCAGGATCGCGTCGTAGCGGGCGGCGAATGCCTCCGTGACTGCCGCCGGCAGTCCGCTCCTCCCGTGCCCGCGTGCGCTGTCCCCGGCCTCTTTGATCTCCCGTAGCAGGTCCTTCAGGTCCTGGGCCCAGAATTGGCCCATCTCTTCGGCGATGAACGTCAGTTCCCGCAGATGGTGGGCATTGCACAGCCCAGGCTCGCACGCCCCGTACTGCCAGTACGACGCCCAGCCATCGTGGATCGCCCGCCCCCGAAACCGCGGCAGGATCCCGATGGCATCGGTGGCCTCGCGCCCCCGCTTCGGATGGGTCGCGTAGAAGGTCAGGGCGGAGGTCGCGGCGACGTGCAACCAGGAGAGCTTCCCCCCAACGTCGACGCCGGTCTCGTCGAAGTGCTCCACCTCCGCCGCGATGAGCCCGCGCTTGATCGCCGCTTCCCCGGCGGCCAACTGGGCGTGGCAGGTCGCCACGGCCCTCTCCACCGTTCCCTCGCTGAGCGGGCACCCGAACAGATCGGCCAGGACCTCCGTGGTCCGCTCCAAGGGCAGCAACTGCTCCTGATTCAGGTAGACCGCCACGGTCGCGACCCCCGGCCCGTACTGGACCGGCGCCGCGACGTCCGGCGGGAAGGCACCGCTGGTCTCCGCCCCGCAGTCCGGACAGCACTTTGTCTCGACTTGGTGCTCCACCACCCGCACTTTCACCGGTGGAACGTCGACGACCTGCCGCCGCTCCCGCCGCAGAGCGGGGATGTCGTGCAGACTCTGCCCGCAGGCATGGCACTCCGCAGGGAGATGCACCACGACCGCGTCGGGTTCGTCCACCAACGTCAACGGATGGCCCTCATGGCCCGGTTGGCCGCCCGGCTTGCGTCCCGAAGGAACCCGCTGGCTCCTGGGGTGGGGCTTCACGCCCGGCCCATCGGACGAGGGCGGTTTGCTGCTGTTGTGGCTGTCCGTCCGCAGGCGCGCTTGCAGCACCGCGTTCTCGGCCCGCAGCGTCGCGTTCTCTGTCCCCAAGGCCGCGACCCGCGACGCCAGGCTCTCCACTTGGGCCGCGAGCTCGCCCACCAACGCCACGACCAGGACGACAACCGCGTCCAGACCCTGCGGGTAGGCTTGCAGCACCCGATCACGAAGGTTCTGCGTGTCCATACGCCCATGCTGCCCGAAAGCTCATGTACATGTCAACTCGGCGCTACGGCTCACCTTGAGACTACCTGGGTAGTTACCGCGATAGAAGTTATTAAGCGCGGGCCGCTTGTCTCCGTCCGCCAATGGTCGGAGGGGGTCTGAAACGTGACGGTAGGTGGGAG
>DATLRG010000476.1:0-2739 GCA_035534795.1 Chloroflexota bacterium | reverse complement strand
GTCTGCGCGATGCGTTCCTGATGGGCTGGGAGGTCTGGTGGGCGCTCGTCTTCGGCTTCTTCATCTCCGCGGTCGTGCAGGCGTGGGTGCCGCGCGAGCGCATCCAGAACGCGCTCTCCGGGACCGGTCTGAAGCCCATCGCCACCGCGACCGGGCTGGGCGCCGCTTCCTCGTCGTGCTCCTACGCGGCCATCGCCATCGGCAAGAGCCTATTCCAGAAGGGCGCGTCGGCGGCCTCCGCGCTGGCGTTCCAGTTCGCCTCGACCAACCTCGTCTGGGAACTGGGTTTGGTGCTGTGGGTGCTCATCGGCTGGCAGTTCACCCTCGCCGAGTACCTCGGCGGCATCGTGATGATTGCTCTGATGGCGCTGCTGCTCCGCGCGTTCGTCTCCCGTCGCTTGGAGGAGGAGGCGCGCGAACACGCGCAACAGGCCGACACCGGCCATCAGCACCACACCGCCGGCGAGGCGATGAGCTGGCGCCAGCGACTGACGAGCGCGTCCGCGTGGTCGGACGTCGCGCACAACTTCCGCGGCGACTGGCAGATGCTCTGGAAGGAAATCACGATCGGCTTCCTGCTCGCCGGTTTCGTCGCCCAACTCGGCAACGGCTTCTTCAACGACGTCTTCCTGAGGAGTTCGCCCGCCCTCGTCCAGACCGTCTGGGGCGCATTCATCGGCCCCCTGATCGCCGTGCTGAGCTTCGTCTGCTCCGTCGGCAACGTTCCGCTCGCAGCGGTGCTGTGGAGCGGCGGCATCAGCTTCGCCGGCGTGATGGCCTTCATCTTCGCCGACCTCATCGTGCTGCCCATCCTCGCCATCTACCGCAAGTACTACGGCGCTGCCTTCGCAGTCCGCATCGCGGCGCTGATGTTCGTCACCATGGTCGCCGCCGCGCTCATCATCGACGCGCTGTTTAGCGGCGTCGGCCTCATCCCCGGCGGCGCGCGCCCGACCCGGACCGACATCTTCAGCTCCATCTCGCTCGACTACAAGTTCGCGCTCAACCTCGCTGGCCTGGTCGTCTTCGGCTCACTGTTCGCACTGACCGCGCGCCGCGGCGCTACCGACCCCGTTTGCGGGATGAAAGTCGACCGCGGTAAGGCCGTCACGAAAAAGTACGCCGGGCAGACGTTCTATTTCTGCTCGAACCACTGCCTGCACACCTTCGAGATCGACCCCGACAGCTACCTGCGCCACGATGCCCCCGCTGCGGCTCATCGTGGCCACGCGCACGGCCAGGGAGACTCCGGTGCTGACGACCATAGCCAGGCGCACGTGGCGCCTGGCATCGATGAAACCAACCTCTCGGGAGAGTGATGCCAATGACGACCCTCAGATGCCCGCGCTGCGACGTGGTCATCAGCGCCAAGGACGAAGACGACCTCGTCGCCAAGGTGCGCTCCCATGTCCGCGAAGACCACGGACTCGAACACGAACTTCCCCGGCGGCATATCCTCGCGCGTGCCCGCGACCAGGACGCACGTACGGATGGCGCGCGGGCGGACAGCTAAACGAACACGCGGGTAGTTCTCCCGCCAGCGCGCTGCGCGGGACCTACGGATGCCGCACGCTCAGCGGCGACCTAGCGTGGCTCTCATGCGCAAAACCTGCATCGCCCTCGCATCGACGGCGCTGTAGGCGCCAGCCGACGGAGGGCCCGGCCTGTCGCCTGGCCCGACCGGTTTGACCCGGCCGCTCGCGATTCGATTCGCGGCGGAAAAGAGATCTACGAATCGCCCAGCGCGGCCGCCCGCCTGACCTTGACGCCGCGCCAGAACGCGATCCGGTCCTTCACGGAAGCGGCAGCCGGGCTCGGACTCGGGTAGTACCACGCCGCACCCGCGTTGCGCTCACCGTCGACGACGACGTCGTAATAGCTCGCCACTCCCTTCCATGGGCACACCGTCTGCTTCTCGCTCGCCGCCAAGAAGGTCGAATCGACGTCGGCAGCCGGGAAGTAGTGGTTCCCCTCGACCACGAGCGTGCGATCACTCCGCGCGATCGTGACGCCCTTCCACGTCGCCTCCATCGGTCCCGAGTCTGTAGACGCGTCAGCGCCGACAAGGCGGCGGATTGCTCTGGTCATGGTCGTCATGGCTTCTCCCGCAGTAGTGGACACCCGCTTGGACCGCCCGGACCCGCAGGAGGATTCACGATCATGGCCCGGAGGACTCGGCGACCGTCTCGCTGCGGCCCAAGCTGCGCAGCCCCTCGACTGTCCGTCGCAGGCTCGCGAGGAGCCGCCGGCAACTGGGACAGCGCCGCACGTGCCGCCGGGCCGCCGCCTCAGTCATCGGGTCCAGCTCGCCGTCCAGGTACTCCGACATGAGCGCGCGCGTCTGGCGGCAGCGCTCTCGATGGCGTGCCATCGGGTTCAGCTGCAGCGGCATGGAACGTTCGCCCCCGTGTCGCGCTTCGATCGTTGCGTGTGGATCGCCTTTGTCATGTAGCTCTTTGACCCGCTACGCGCGTCGAGGATTCTCACGACCAGCGCGACCTCCGTGCGCGTGAATCCTCCGGCCCGTGCATGCGGTCTCACAGAGGGCCGACCACGAAAGCAAGGAGGATCAGATGGATAACGTGATCACGCTGACAAGCGACAACTTCGACGAGACGGTGGCCAGCTCCACGACGCCAGTCCTCGTCGACTACTGGGCGCCCTGGTGCGGACCATGCCGGCTCGTAGGCCCGATCGTCGAGGAGATCGCCGGAGAGCGTTCCGGCCAACTCGTCGTGG
>DATLRG010000475.1:0-2310 GCA_035534795.1 Chloroflexota bacterium | reverse complement strand
CGTGGTTCCTTTCGTGTGTGGTGCTTACGGGCACGACACGCGAACCGGGAAGACGAGGGGGCAACGGTTGCCCGGAGGGTCGGCCGGAAAGTTGCGGCGGGACCGAAGGTCAGTGAGCGAAGCGAGCGCCGCCGTCCAGTTACCGAGACGCCGTTGCGGCCGAGGCGACGGGGCGCAAGATGGGACCGTCCAGCACCGCCACACACGTCGGGAGGACCACGACACACGGGCACCGGTCAGACGGACTACCGAGAGGACCCCAACGGGACATCGGAGATCAGGGTGCCGACGTCGGGACACCGTCACCGCCGGTAGAACCACCAAGACGAGGATCGAGCCGCCTGACGTACCGGGTTGCCGGACGAGGCCGGGCTGGAGTTGACTGCGCGTCCGGGCGCGGGGGATCGCAGGCCGCGACGGTCAAGGTCGCTGCGACGACGCACGTCTTGAACGTTGCTGTGGCCAGATCGGCGCTGCGAGGCGCGACCGTCGTGGACGCTGTCGCGTGGCTCGGATCCGCCGACCCCGCGATTGCCCGCCCTTGCGATGGGTGGCCTTCGGCCCCTGTTCCTCCTCTCCCGCCAGAGGCGGAGCCAGCCCTACCGGCATGCTGGGATCAATGGTCTGGCGACCCTCGGGCTCCCGCTGTGGACTCGCCCCGCCCTCGGGATCATGCTCCACATCGAAATGCACCTGACCGGGCGGCTCAAGTAGAGGGCGCGTAGCCCAGATGGAAACACCGCCGCCTTCAGAGGGCGATTCCACTTTAGTCCACCACATAGATTCTGCGCTTATGCTACAGTGACCCGCATGACCTCTCAGCATCCGGAGGAACTCCAGCGGCCAGACTTCCAGGCGGCAATCGTGCGGGCTCTTCGATCCACCTATGAGGAGAACCAGGATCGCCACGATCCAGACATCGGTCACGACGCGATCACCTTCGGCTCTGCCGTCTGGCGGTCGGGCGTGTTCTTCATGGCTCGGGAGCTGGCGAGCGTGCCCGGCGTCTCCACGGAGGAGATCAACCAGTCGCTCGCCATCCTCACCGGCCGCTGCCGTCTGCGTGTCCACAAGCTCGGGACGAGCGAGCACGACGATCCGATGGCCTCCTTTCCCAACAACGCGGGACCAGCGTCCCGGATGGGCGGTGAGGATCGGCAGCTAGCGTTCGACCTCGGCGAGCCCGGGACAGTGGAGTACCTAGACTGGGTGATCGGACACTACGGATCAGCCGACGATGGACTCCGCGCCGTCCGCCTGCAGGCCCTCGGTAGCGACCGTGCCCTCGACGGGAAGATCACCCGTTGGGAGGACGTCGTCACGATCTTCGATGCGAGCGAAGGGACTGCAATCCCGGTCGTACAGCCGAGCCGGGATAACGACGTTGTCGTGGTGCCTGAGCCCGCGGTCGCTCTTCGCATCGTCAAGGGCGAGGAAGAGGGTCAGGTCAACCCAGCATGATCGGGAGCCATGCGCGCGTGGTTCCCGAACTCTTCGACGGCCATCGGCTACGACAAGCTCGAATTTACAAGGGCTTGAAGAAGGTCGACCTCGCCAGGGCGATCGACGTCACGCCCGCAGTCGTCGGGCAATACGAGAGTGGCAAGACGCGACCGAGCAGCTCGGTGTTTGCGGCTATTGCTCTGCACCTGGGCTTCGGGCCAGAGTTCTTTGAACGCCGGGGCCCGGTCCCCCAGGTCACCGAGGGTCAGGCTCACTTTCGCAAACTGCGATCGACGAGCAAGCTCGAACGAGATCAGGCCCTCGTACGCCTGGAGTTCCTCTCCGAGGTACTTCGCGATGTGGAGATGCACGTCGAATTGCCCGCGGTTGATCTTCCCGAGTACCCCGTCGACGACGACGCACCCGAAACGGCGCCCGAAGAAGCGGCGGCAGGGGTGCGCGCCGCCTGGGGGCTCGGGACAGGACCCATCGACCACGTCGTGCGCCTCCTGGAAGGACGCGGGGTCGTGGTGATCAGACCGGCGGTCGGCAGCTCCGGGGTCGACGCGTTCTCGACGATCATTGAAGACCGGCCGGTTGTGGTGCTCGGGAACGACAAAGGCGACGCCGCGCGATCGCGCTTCGACGCATCACATGAACTCGGACACCTCGTTATGCACCACGACGCGGAGCCAGGACGACACGTCGTCGAGAAGCAGGCGCACCGATTCGCTGCTGCGTTCCTGATGCCCGCCGACGTCATCGGGAAGGAGTTCCCAGCGCGGATGAGTTGGCCAGCGTTCTTCGACCTCAAGCAACGCTGGCGCGTCTCGCTCCAAGCGCTCCTCTATCGGGCGCGAACGCTCG
>DATLRG010000474.1:0-11441 GCA_035534795.1 Chloroflexota bacterium | reverse complement strand
GACCGGTTCCTCGAGCAGTACAAGATCGTGCGTTCCGACGAGGGTTGGGGCGGCTCCGGCGGGGCCTACTTCCGCGCGCTGCCAGACGTCGCGCTGGATGACCCCCAGCGCGACGTCTGGCGGGTTCGCGCGCGCAGCTTCCGCGCGCTGATCGACCAGGTCCTGCTACCCCTCGAAGCCCAGCTCGGCCGGCCGCTGAACATCCTCGACCTCGGCGCCGGGAACGGCTGGCTCGCCCACCGCCTGGCCCAGCGGGGCCACCACGTCGCGGCCGTCGACGTGTCGACCGACGCGCGAGACGGTCTGGGTGCCAGCGTCTGGTACGGGCAGGACGGCTCGTCGCGCGGGAGCGGTGAGTCACCCTTCTCCGTGGCCGATCGCGAATTCGTGCCGGTCCAGGCCGAGTTCGACCGCCTGCCCTTCGCCAACGGCGCGGCGGACCTGCTGATCTTCAATGCCTCGCTCCACTACTCCGGCGATTATCCGACGACGCTGGCCGAGGCGCTGCGGGTGCTGGGAACCGATGGCCTGCTGGTGATCCTCGACTCGCCCGTCTATCGCGACGCCACGAGCGGGGCAAAGATGGTCCGCGCGCGCGACGCCGGGTTCCAGCGGCGATATGGGTTCTCGTCCGTCGCCATGCCGACCGAAGGCTTCCTCACCGACAATCGTCTGCACCAGCTCGGGGCAGCGCTCGGTCTGAGCTGGCAAACGATCGATCCAACCCCGCGTTGGCGTCTGGCGCTTCGGCGGCAGAAGGCCCGGCTCAACGGCCGTCGTGAACCGGCGTCCTTCCCGGTCGTCGTCGGGCGTTGGACGCTGCCGCTAGCCCGGCCGTCCCACGGCGCGCTCCAGCGTCGGCTCTGGCGCGTCGGTCTGCGGTGGCGCTTTCGGCTGTTCCAGCGCCACCGCTACGATCGGCTCGTGGTGGAGACCGTTCTCGACAGGTCCTTCCTCGTGCTGCCGCGTGTCTTCAACCCGAAGCTGCTGCGCACCGGTCAGCTCCTGGTCGAAACGTTCGACGCCCACCTGATTCCCCCCGGCTCGACCGTGCTCGACCTGGGCACCGGCTCGGGAGTGGGCGCGGTCTTCGCCGCTCGCTGGGCCCGGCGAGTCGTGGCCGTGGACATCAATCCCGCCGCGGTTTGCTGCGCTCGGACCAACGTCGCGCTGAATCAGGTCGAGGACCGCGTCGTCGTTCGCCAGGGCGACCTCTTCGCGCCCGTGGCGGACGAGCGGTTCGACGTGATCCTCTTCAATCCCCCGTACTATCGCGGCCAGCCAAAGGACCCGCTCGACCAGGCCTGGCGCGCGGTCGACGTGATCGAGCGCTTCGCCCAGCAGCTTGGCGATCACCTGACAACGACTGGCTACGCGCTGGTCGTGCTGTCCTCGGATGGAGCAGCGGCAGAATTCCTCCGAGCCTTTCGAGCGAACGGCCTGACAATCGGCCTGGTCGCGACGCGCGATCTGGTCAACGAGAGAATCACAATTTACCGCGTCTGGAAAGCGAGGCGATGAAACCGTGCTGATCCTCTACAACCCGGCCAGCAACGCGACGCGCAAGCCGGTCCTGCCGATGTCACTGCTCGCGCTCGGTGCTGCGCTGGAAGGCGGGCACGACTACGCCATCGTCGACGGCAATCTGGAGCCGGATCCCGTCGGCGCGATCGACCGGCTGGTGCGCACCACCGGCGCGGACGTGTTGGGTGTGACGGTGATGCCCGGTCCCCAGCTCAGCAAGGCGGTCCCACACTGCCGTCGCCTCAAGGCGATGCATCCGCGCCTGACCATCGTCTGGGGAGGCTACTTTCCAACCCAGCACTACGCGGCGTGCCTCCGCGCTCCGTACGTCGATTACGTGGTGCGGGGACACGGCGAAGTCGTCTTCAGATCGCTCCTGGACCGCTTGTGCCAGCGTGAGGACCCGACGACACTCCCCGGCCTGGCCTATCGGGAGCGGAACACCGGCGAGATCACCTCGAACCCGTTGGCGCCAATCCCGCATCCGGATCGACTGGCAGACTTTCCCTACCATCGCCTGGACCTGGGCCGCTACATTCGCCCGACCTTCCTCGGCAAGCGAACGCTGCCGCATCATTCCAGCTATGGCTGCCCCTTCTTCTGCAACTTCTGCGCGGTCGTCAACATGGTCAACGGGCGCTGGCTGGCCCAGTCGGCGGAGCGGACGGCGACGGTGACGCGGGGCCTGGTCCAGGCATGGGGTGTCGACGCGGTCGAGTTCTACGACAACAACTTCTTCGTTCAGGAAGCGCGCACCGCGGAGTTCGCCGAGCGGATCATGGACCTCGGCATCTCCTGGTGGGGCGAGTCGCGCATCGACACCCTGCTGAAGTATCCCGACCGCACCTGGGGCCGCATGCGCGACAGCGGCCTGAAGATGGTGTTCATGGGCGCCGAATCGGGCTCGGACGAGACCCTCAAGCGGATGAACAAGGGCGGCACGGCCTCGACGGAGAAGACGCTGGCCATCGCCCGGAAGATGACGGACTACGGCATCGTCCCGGAGTTCTCCTTCGTGCTGGGAAACCCGCCGGACCCCGAGGCCGACGTGCGCCAGACGATCGAGTTTATCCGCAAAGTCAAGCAAGTCAACCCGAGCGCCGAGATCATCCTCTACACGTACACGCCGGTGCCGTTGTCAGGTGAGCTCTACGATCAGGCCAAAGCCGCCGGCTTCCAGTTCCCGGAGACGCTCGAAGAGTGGATCAGCCCAACCTGGCAGGACTTCTCCCAACGGCGCAACAATCACGTGCCCTGGCTGAAAGACCCGCTCCGCCGGGAGCTCCGGGACTTCGAGCGCGTGCTGAACGCGTACTACCCGACCAGCACCGACCGTCACCTGCGCGGGGCCAGGCGGTGGCTCCTCAAGTCGGCCAGCGCCTGGCGTTATCACCTGCGCGCGTACCGCTATCCGATCGAGCTGAGGGCGTTGCAAAAAATTATCGCCTACCAGCGCCCGGAGACGAGCGGGTTCTGAGAGAGAAATCGGGAGTCAGAGGGAGGTAGCAGCGATGCCATCGATCGGCGAGGTCGCGCGCCGTCAGTTGACCCGCGTCACCCACCGGATTCACAGCTTGCCGGTGGTGATCTTGATGCCCCACAGCGGCTGCAACTGCCGCTGCGTGATGTGCGACATCTGGAAGGCGAATCAGCACCGGCAGGAGCTTTCGCGCGACGACCTGGCCCCACACCTGGAAACGTTCCGGCAGCTCGGCGTTCGACGGGTCGTGCTCTCGGGGGGCGAGGCGCTCATGCACACCAATCTCTGGACGCTCTGCGCGCTGCTGAAAGAGCTGCCGATCAAGATCACGCTGCTGTCCACCGGGCTACTGCTCAAGCACCATGCCGCCGAGGTCGTCCACGGGTGTGACGACGTCGTCGTCTCACTCGACGGGAGTCCGCTGGTCCACGACGAGATTCGCAACGTGCCGCGGGCGTTCGCGCGACTGGCCGAGGGGGTGGCGGCGCTGCGATGCGTCGATCCGGCTTATCCGGTTCGGGCCCGTTGCGTCATCCAACGTCGCAACTTCCGCGATCTACCGCGAATTATCGACACCGCTCGATCGATCGGCCTCGATCAGATCTCTTTCCTGGCCGCGGACGTCTCGAGCACCGCGTTCAATCGTCCGATGCCGTGGGGCGACGCGCGCACCTCCGACGTCGCGCTCAGCCCGGCAGAGGCCAACGAGCTGCGTGGCGTCGTGGAACAGACCATCCAGAGCCACGCCGCCGACTTTACCGCGGGCTTCGTCGCCGAAAGCCCCGACAAGTTACGTCGACTGCCGCGCTACTTCGCGGCGATCCACGGCGACGGCGACTTCCCCGAGACCGTCTGCAACGCGCCGTGGGTCTCGACCGTGGTGGAAGCCGATGGCACCGTTCGCCCCTGCTTCTTCCATCGGTCGCTGGGGAACGTCCGCGAGCAGCCGCTCGAGGCGGTCCTGAACTCACCGGTGGCAATCGCCTTCCGCCAAACGTTGAACGTTCGAGAGAACCCGATCTGCCGCAAGTGTGTCTGCACGCTGTATCTTGGACCGAGAGCGCCGGTCCCATGACACCCGGCGACGTCGCGTCTGCCTACGATGCCATCGCCGCCGACTACGACCGACAGGTCCACGGCGACGAGTGGATGCGCCGCGTTCTCTGGCAGCGCTACGACAGCCTCTTTCAGTCTGGCCAGCGCGTCCTCGACGTCTCCTGTGGCACCGGTCTCGACGCCGTTTTTCTGACCAGCCGCGGCATCGCGGTAACTGCCATCGACGTCTCCCCTGGTATGATCGCCCAACTAGAGCTGAAAGTCAGCCGCCTTGAACTCACCAACCGCATCGACGCGCGGGTGCTGGACGTTGGGCAGCTCGCGCTGCTGCCCGCCGAGAGCTTCGACGGGATCATCTCCGCGTTCGCCGGGCTGAACACGCTCGCCGATCTTTCACCCTTCGCCGCCGACGCGTCCCGACTGCTGCGGCCGGGCGGCAAGCTGCTGCTGCATCTGCTCAACCGGTTCAGCCTCTGGGAGTATCTTCGCCTTCTCGGCCGCGGCGAATGGCGCGCGGCGCAAGGGCTAGGACGACACGGCGAGCGCGTGTTCGTCATCGGCCGGCAACCGGTTCGGCACAGTCTGTGGAGCGCGGACGAGGCGTTCCAGCGCTTCTTCGCCCGTGACTTCCGGTTGCTGGATCGCTACAGCCTGGGCAGTCTGCGCCCGCCGCACACCGTCCACCGGCTGCCGTCGCCGCTGATCGGCGCCCTCGGCGGCGCCGAGCGGCTCCTGCGACACCGCCGACCGTTCGTCAACTGGGGGAGATTTTTCGTGCTGGAGCTGCAGAAGAGCGGCGAAGCGACCAGAGGGTGAGCGCGGCCCCAACGGCTTTCGCGACCAGCTTCGCGACGACGGCCCCGCTGGTGCCAAACGACGGGACGAGCGCGACGCCAGCAACGCCGAGCGTGCCAGCGCGCAGCGCGTCTGACGCTGCCAGGAGTCTCGGGCGATCGTAGTGATAGATCAACAGCAGCAGCGGCGTCGCGAACACGTCGAAAACGACCACCGCGAGCAGGAGCCGAAAGATTCCGATGGCCGGCGCGTAGGACCGGCCGTAAAAGAAGGTGATGAAAGGCCCGATCAGGAGCAGCAGCGGCAGGAGCGCCAACGCGATCAGGGCACTGCGCAACAACGCCTGGCGGACGTAGCGTCGGATGGCGTGTTCGCCGTCCAGCGACGACACGGCTGGCAGCAGCACCGTATAGAGACTGCTGTTGACGACGTCGACTTTCATCGCCAGATTGAGGGCCAGCGCGTAGGCGCCGACGATCGCCGCGTCGGTCCAGCGATCGACCAGCAACACGTCGAGTTGCGCGGCAAGCATCGCGCAGACGTTCGCGACCCAGAGCCAGCGGCCGAAATCGAGCATCGGACGCCCTTCGGCCCAGAGCGTGGCGCGCGGCGGAAAGGCGAGTCGCCAGCCGTCGGGGAGGAGGCGGACGCCGACCGCGAAGCTGACCAGCGACGTGCCGATACCGAGGACCACGAGAGCCGAGATCAACGTCAGCTGACCGGTCAGGTCGAGCGCGATCGCGAGGAGCGCGGTGAGACCGGCGTTGGCGAGCCCGACGAGCGACAGCCGCCCGAAGCGCTGGGTCGCCTGCAGCAACGCGCTGACTGCACCGCTCAGTGCGGTCGCGAAGACGCCCAGCAAGGCCAGAACGAGGAGAGATCTCATCGTGGACGAGCCGACGGCGACCGTGGGAAGCGCACTGACGACCAGGTGGCCCGCGACGACGACGAGCGCGGCCGAACCGGCCCGCAACCAGAAGAAGGCACGTCCGCGATCGATGGCGCGGGCGCGCTCGCCGGCCCACGCGCTCGCGATGCGCTTGACGGCGGCGTCGGTCAGCCCCAGGTCGGCGAGCGCGCCGACGACGTTCGCAACCGCGGCCAGGACCGCGAACGTGCCGAAGTCAGCCGGCCCCAGCGCCCGGGCGATCAGCACGCTGGCGACAAAACCCAGCGCCAGCCGCGCCACGCTGCCGCCGACGACAGTCGCCCAGCCCCGGCTGACTGAATCCAGTGAGGTGGCTAGATACGGCGCCAGGGCTGCAAACCGACGACGAATCGAGGAATCGGGAGACAATCCAGACCATCCATGCCAGAATCGATGAGCAGCCGTTGCGATGCTCGGGGAAGTGTACTGCCCACCCACGGAGGGGTCAAGACGCAACGTCGATCGGAAAGGGGTCTGCATCATGGCTGCATCGCATCAAGAACGCGCTGCGCAGGACGATGTCGCGCCGCGGCTGAGTCCGATCTTCCTGTCTGTCCTATTTCTTGCCGTCGTCCTACCCGGCGCCGCGGTCGCCCTGCTCGGGCGCTTCGACGGTCTGTACGGACAGGATGCGTTCGCGTACGATAGCTACGCTCTTGGCCCGCTTCGCCAGAGCCTGCTGCATCTCGCGGCCCCGCCGCCATTCTATTGGCCGCCCGGTTTCCCGCTGCTGATGGCCCTCCTCTCGTTCGTCCTGGGCCCCCACGCGCTCGCCGGCCAGGTGGTCAGCATGATCGCCGGTGGACTGGTCCCAGTCTTCACCGCCTTGCTCGCAGCGGAGATCTGGCCGTCCCTGAAACCTTCGACGGTCCGTGTCAGCGCCAACGCGTCGCGCTTCCCGGCGTGGTTCGGTCCAGCACTGCGCTTTAACGCGATGCCCGCCGTCCCGCTGCTCGCCGGCGCGGCCGCGGCGTTCAATGGTCAGCTCTGGCAATCCAGCATCGTCGTCATGGCCGACACCACCGGCCTGGCCCTGGCAACCGCCGGCGCGTGGGCCCTCGCCCGGTACGCCCGCACGGGCAAGGTTGCCTGGCTCGTCCTGGCGGGAGCAGCGCTGGCCGGGGCTGTCACGACCCGCTGGGCCTACGCGCTGGTCGCGATTCCCTGCGCGGCGTACGCGCTGCTGCTGCTCAGCCGATCCAACCGGCACCGTGCCTGGCTGCACGCTGCGCCGGCCATCCTCGTCGTGGCCGCGATCCTCGGCCCGACGCTGGTTCCCACGTTCCACGGGCTCTTGTTCGGGAACCGGCCAGCCCCGTTTAGCGCTGACCTGCAGGTGTACACCTGGAACCCTCTCAACGCGCTACGCCGCGACTTCGTGACGGCCGATGGACGCCTCACCTATCGCCTCCCCAACGGTCTCTACTACGCTCTCGCACCAGCCCGCACCTACTTCTTCACACCCCTGCTGGCCTGGCTGCTCGTACCAGGTCTCTGGTCGGTCGCCCGCCGCCCGACGGCCGGCCCGCTCTTCCTGATCGTCGGCTGGGCCGCCGTGGTCTACGGCTTTCACGCGGGCGCAGCCTGGCAAAACTTTCGCTTCACGCTGGCCTACCTGCCGCCCGCGGCCATCCTCGTCGCGATCGGCACCGCGACGATCGCGGACCTCGCCCGCCGCTCCACCGCCTCCCGTGTGCTGCGATCTGTTTTCGCCGTCTCGTTCGCGGCTGGACTGGTCTGGATGGCTCAGAGCGGATTCTCGCTGAGCCAGGGGTTCGTCGAGCGCAAGGACGCGGACCTGGCGACCGTTGCCTGGATCCGGACCGAGCTGCCGCCTGACGCTCTGCTCTTCACGTTTGGACTCACGCTGACCGTCCGCCACTACACCTCCCTCGAGACCGTCGACCTGTCCGAGGTTAACCCATCGGATCTGGCGCGACTGATTTCCGGACGAAGACCAGCGTTCGTCCTGGTCGACGTCGACAACGTCGAGAGTCAGTGGCGCGGACGGCCGCCGTCGCAGAACTTCCAGTGGTTGCACGATGGACCTGGCCTCGTGCGGATCGGCCAGCGCGAGACGTACACCCTGCTCGAAATCCACGATCCGACTTCGAGCGACACCGGCCCCGTCACCCGGAGCCCGCCGCGGCAGGTGACGCGATGATTCAGTCGCGCACCGCCGGTGTCCAGTCGAGATACGTCCCGGTGGCCACGGTCGTGGGGCTGGCGACCGCGCTCGCCTTCCTGCTCCTCGTGGCCCGTCCCGCCGCGACGCACCTGACCCACGGCTTCAGCGCGTACGACACAGCGGCGCGACTGCTGCTCGAGGGGCAGAGCCCGATCCGCTTCTACGACGACGACTGGTTTCGGCAGCAAACGATCCGACTGGGCTTCGCCGGCGCCGACGACATCTACAACCTGAACCCACCCACGACCGCGCTCCTGCTCTGGCCGCTCGCCGGCCTCGATCCAATCTCGGCCAAGGTCGCCTGGACCGCTCTGAACCTGTCGTTCCTGGCGCTGGCGCTCTTCGGACTGGTCCACCTCACCCGGGGAGGCTTGCCAGCCGCCGTGGTCGGAGTTGTGATCGTCGCCGTCTTTCAGCCGGTGCGCGAGGAAATCGGTCTTGGGCAAGCGTACGCGCTGCTGCTGGCGCTCGAGGTGGCACTGCTGTGGGCTGATCAGACCCGACGCGATCCGGTCGTCGGCCTGGTGCTTGGAACGATGCTGAGCTTCAAGACGGCAGGAATCGCGTTGCCGGGGCTGCTGCTGGCGCAGCGCCGGTGGCGAGCGCTCGACTGGACCGCGCTGACCGGCGCCGCCATCGTCGCCATCACCCTCCCCTGGCTCGGCGTCGAAGCCTGGGGAAGGTATCTCAGCCTGCTGTCGCGGTTCGGCGGGCAGCCGGAGATCGCGGTCACCGCGTATCAGGACTTGCCCGGAGTCTGGCTACACCTGTTCCGGTTCGACCAGATCTGGAATCCGGCGCCGCTGGTGGTCTTGCCCTGGCTCGCCCTGATCCTTCTGGCCGCGACCGCGTTCGGACTCGTCGGCTATACCACGCGCGTGACCTGGGCAACCGAACCGCCGTCTGCTCAAGCTCGCACCCTGGCATTCGCAGCGTGGGCCAGCTTGAGCCTGGTGCTCAGCCCGGTCTCCGAAGACTACCACTACACCTTGCTGCTGGTGCCCATCGCGATCGTGCTCGCCGACTGGCGTGATTCGCCGCGGTCGTGGCGAACGGCGACCATCCTGGCGCTCGCCGTCTTTCTCGTCGGTGCGCCACTCCCCTACAAGGCGCCGGCGCTGACGGCAGGGGCCTGGGCCCTTCTCGCCTATCCAAAACTGTACGGCGCGCTGCTGATCTGGTGGCTATCCGTCTCGGCCCTCCGGCGCGACAAGCGGAGGAGGGCGTGAGAATCGGCCTTGTCGTTCCGGGCTTTAGCGCGAACGCGGCGGACTGGTGCATCCCGGCGCTGCGGGACCTGGTTGGCCATCTCGCGACGACAGACGACGTTCGCGTGCTCGCGCTGCGCTATCCGCACCGTGCCAGCCGGTACGAGGTCTTCGGCGCTCAGGTCACGGCGCTCGGCGGCGGCCGGCGACGTCGCGCTCGCGCTGCCGTGGTCTGGGGGAACGCGCTGCTGGTATTGGCGCAAGAACACCGGCGCCGACCATTCGACGTCCTCCACGCCTTCTGGGCGACCGAGTCCGGCACGCTGACCGCCATTGCCGGCCGCGTGCTCGGCGTCCCCACGGTGGTGAGCCTCGCCGGCGGCGAGCTCGTGGCACTCCGCGACATCGCGTACGGCGACCAGTTGGTCACGGCCGAACGCCTGAAGATCGCCCTGGCGCTCCGACTCGCCCGCGACGTGACGGCAGGCTCCCAGTACCTGCTCGACGTCGCCGCACCGTGGTTGCGCTTGCGCCCGGTCGACCGCGTTCATCGCGTCCCCCTCGGCGTGGATCTGCACCGCTTCCAGCCCACCGTGACGACACCGGCTGACGACTCGCCACGAATCGTTCACGTCGCCTCGCTCGTACCGGTGAAAGATCAGGCCACGCTCCTGCGAGCGGCGGCGGGACTGCGCGATCGGGGACTGCGATTCAGCCTTCAGATCGCCGGCGCCGGACGACTCGAGCCGGAGCTACGCTCGCTGGCGATGGATCTGGGCATCGACCGCCTGATCCATTTTCACGGCGAGATTCCGCACGGCGAGCTACCGGGCTTCTACCAGCGCGGTGATCTGTTCGTCCTGAGCTCGCGGCACGAAGCCCAGAGCCTGGCTGTCCTGGAAGCGGCCGCCTGCGCGGTGCCATCCGTCGGTACGGCGGTCGGCATCGTTCCGGAATTGGCCCCGGCCGCCGCGCTGGCCGTCCCACCTCGGGATCCCGCCGCCCTGACCGATGCCCTGGCCCACGCCCTGAGCGATTCGCCCCGCCGGCGGGAGCTGGGAACCGCGGCGCGTTGGCGGGTCGAGGCCGAGTTCAGCGTGGAGCGATCGGCCGAGCGGTTTCGGCGGCTCTACCACGCGGCGATTGTTGCGAGCGGGTGTGTGAACGGTGCCGGTGGATGAGGGATGCGCTGTGTGCATCCCTCATCCACCGGCACCGTTCACACACTCATTACCGCGTCAGGCTGCCTGTGCCTGCCGCGCGGCCGGGTGGTAGGTCAGCACCCGGCCCCACAGGCTTTTCGTGCCCCAGATGCCCGCGCGCAGGCATGCGAGCTGCACGATCTGGCTGTGGTCGACGAACAGGTTCACCTCGGGACCGTAGTTCTTGACGTACCAGGCGAAGACCGCCGGGTCCGCCGCCTCGAACATCACCTTTTCCAGGCCTAGCGCGGTGACGAACCTCGCCGGCACGTCCGACCGCCAGACCTCGACGCTTTCGGTGATGCCTTCGGACTCGACCATGATCATGTACGCCCCGGCATCGACGAAGCGCCTGGCCTGGCTGATCGCGTACTCCGGGGCGCGGGTCCCCTCGGCCGCCAGCTCCGCCGCCGCGGTCGCGCCACCCGCGCCGAACTGAATCCCCACCTCGGGCTTCGCCTTCAGCCCCGCGTGTTGCACCAGCTCGATCAGCCGCAGCCAGTCATCCGTCGGAATCGAGATGAAACCGGTGGAGACCTCGACGATGTCGAATCCGAGGTCCTTGCACGCGTCGACGTACTTGGAGACCGCCTCGGGACCCTGCGTCAGCACGTACTCGACGAAGCCACCGGTCGACACCAGCACGTCGTGCGCGTGGCAGAGGTCGATCAGGTCCTTGACCGCCTGCCGCGGCATGAGCGCAAAGGAGCCGCCGGCGAACTTCAGTGCATCCACGTACTCGCCCATCGTGTCCAGCACGTCCGCCAGGTACCGCTTGCCCATGGGAGTGTAGTACGGGCCGCGAATCTCGGTGACGCCGGCGTGACGTGGCTTTGGCAGCGGCTCGTTGATCCGCAAGAAGGGCATCGTCCGCTCGCTGCCGTTCGTCTGCTGGTCGATCATCAGTACCTTGCCTCCGTTCATTTCCTCTCGTCGAGCGCCACGGAGGGGATGATGGGTGAGGTCAGCAAAAACTTGGCCCGGCGGGAAAGTTTTCACTGACCTCACCCATCATCCCCTCCATGACCTCTGCTTTGATTCAGGCCACCCGCGGAAGTGC
>DATLRG010000473.1:0-6022 GCA_035534795.1 Chloroflexota bacterium | reverse complement strand
GGCACGCGCAGGCCGCGCCCCTCACCACGTGGCGCTGTTCACACACCCTCTTACGGGTTTGGAATGCGTTTTACTCGACGCTGACTCATATTTAATTGCCAATTAACATTTGGGTCATAGGATTTCCTTAGCTGGATTCTTCCAACGTGAAGGAAGAGAGAACGAGATGGCTCGAACAACTGTCGTGTCTCCCGCGGGCGGCCGCGTGGTCGTCCCGAAAATCCTCGTCGGCGCGCTCATTCTGGTCGTGATCCTCGGCATCCTCGGGGTCACCGGCGTGCTCGCCCAGGCGCGACAACTGATTCCCGGCCTGAAAGAGTCGGCGCCAACCTATCAGACGACGACCGTGGGCCATGGCAACATCGAGGTGAGTGTCATCGCGACCGGTCCGGTCGCGACGGTCGACGAGCTCCCGTTGACGTTCAAGACCTCCGGTAAGCTGGACGCTCTGAACGCGGCGGTCGGCGACCACGTCACGAAAGGGGAAGTCCTGGCGACTCTGGACACCAGCGACTTGCAGACGGCTCTCGATCAGGCGAAGGCAAACCTCGCTCAGCAGCAAGCCAATCTGGCGAAGCTCGAGGCTGGCGCGACCAGCGCCCAGCAGGAGGTAGCCCAGTCTTCGGTCAATAGCGCCAAGACGTCGGCGGCCGATGCCCAGGCGAACGTTGCCACGACGCAGGCGAGCTCGGCCCAGGACATCACGGCGGCGCAGGGGAGCGCGAACATCGCGCAAACCGGCCTGACCTCGGCACAGGCCGCGCTGGCGTCGGCCCAGGATCAGGAGCAGAAAGGACTGGCCGCCGACCAGACCGCCGTGACGAACGCCCAGAAGAACCTGGACACGGTGAACGCGTCGGTTGTCGCCAACGGGCCCGTTCTCCAACAGCAGCTCGAGAAAGCGAAGGACGACCTGTGGTCGGCGCAAACCAGCCGGGATGCCACCTGCGGCCGTTCGAAAGGGGCCGACTGCGCTTCGGCCAATGCGACCGTCGCGGGAGCCGAGACCTCGGTGAACGCCGCGGCGGCCCAGATCGATCAGAGTCAGAAGCAAGGCGCGCAGCAGATCGCCCAGGCGCAGGCATCGCTCGATCAGGCCAAGTCCCAGTCGGCCAACGACAAAGCCAAGTTCGACGCTTCGATCGTCAGCGCGCAGGACCAGGTCAAGCAGGCGCAGGCTACGCTGGCCAACGCCGAGACGGGTGTCACCCAGGCCCAGGCGAAGGCGACCGCGACCGTGCAGAGCGCTCAGGCGCAGACCGATCAGGCAAATGGAGCGCTGAAGTCGGCCCAGGCGAACTACTCTGAGACGGTTGCGCCGCCGACGCCAGCCGACGTGGCCGCGGCGAAGGCACAGGTGGCCAACGCCCAGGCCGCTCTCGTCTCCGCCCAGGATAGCTACAACTCCGCGACGCTCAGCTCGCCGATCAGTGGGACCGTGGCGCAGATCAACGGTGCGGTCGGGCAATGGATTTCGGGCGGGGACGTCGCGGCGACGTCCGGGTCCACCGCGAGCGCAACGGCACTCTTTACGATCGTCAACCTCGACGACCTGCTGGTGACGGCGCAAGTGAACGAAGCGGATATTGGCAAGGTGAAGGTGGGCGATCCGGTGACCTATACTGTGAGCGCGTATCCTCAGCAGCGCTTCACCGGGAAAGTCTTGAACGTCCAGCCGATTGGCACGGTGGTCCAGAACGTCGTGAACTATACCGTGACCTGCTCGATCCAGTCGGCCAAGGACGCGACCCTCTACCCCGGCATGACGGCCGCGGCGACGATCGTCTCGCAGCAGCACAATGGCGTCGTGATGGTGCCGAACACCGCGCTGTCGTTCGCCCAGTCGGCGGTGCGCGACGGGCTCGTCCAGGGCGCTGGCGGGCAGCAGAGCGGACAGAACGCGGGCGCGCGGCCTCAAGGGCAGCGGTCGGCGAACGGCGGCACCAACGCCGTGCGCGGTGCGACCGCCGGCCAACCGGCCAGCGCCAGCGGACAGCGGTCGACGACTGTCCGAAACGCCGCGAGCGGCCAGGGTAACGCGGCCGGTCAGGGAAATGCCAACCGTGGCATCGTGCTGACGCTGAAGGGCGGTCAACTGGTGCCGGTGCGTGTCACGCTGGGTATCACCGACGGCACGAATACCGAGATTCTCTCCGGGCTCGAAGCCGGCCAATCGATCGTGGCCGGGGCGGTGGGCGGCCCCGTCTCGGGCAGCAGCGCCCCGAACGGGCCCGGCGGGGGTCGCGGCGGGGTTTTCTTCGGCAGGGGGTTCGGCGGATGAGCTCCACGATGGGCGAGGGCCTGAGCGGTGACCCGATCATTCGCGTCGAGCATCTGACCAAGGACTACCACCTCGGAACGACGGTGGTCCACGCGCTGCGCGGGGTGACACTGGACGTCTTCCCGGGCGAGTTCGTCGCGGTCATGGGAGCGTCTGGCTCCGGGAAGTCCACCTTCATGAACTTGATCGGCTGCCTCGATCACCCGAGCGGCGGGATCTATTTGCTCGACGGCATCGACGTAGCGCAACTCGACGGCGACGACCTGGCGCTGGTCCGCAACCGGAAAGTAGGCTTTATTTTCCAGGGTTTCAACCTGCTTCCCCGCATGACCGCGCTGGGCAACGTGACGTTGCCCATGGTCTACGCGGGAGTCCCGCACCAGGCGATGGAGGAGCGAGCGCTGGCCGCCCTGGAAGCGGTGGGTCTTGCCGACCGCGCGGATCACCGCCCGTCGGAGATGTCTGGCGGTCAGCAGCAGCGCGTGGCGATCGCCCGCAGCCTGGTCAACGGCCCGTCGATCATTCTGGCCGACGAGCCGACGGGGAATCTGGATAGCCGGACCAGCGTCGAGGTGATGGCGATCCTGCAGCGGCTGAACGCGCAGGGCATCACTATCGTCCTGGTGACGCACGAAGCGGACATCGCGACCTATTGCAAGCGGGTCGTGCGCTTCCGCGATGGCCGCGTGATTCAGGACCAGGTGAGCGTGAATCGTCGCCTCGCCGCCGCGGTGCTGGCCGAGATCCCGGCCGAGGAAGAGGAGGTGAACGTGGGATGAGCATCCTTGACGAGAAGGTGAGAGTCGAGAGTCAGACGGTAGACGAGGGGGCGAGGGGCCTGGGGCCGTTGCCCAAGGACGCGACTGGCTCGATGGCGCTTGGCCAGAGTATCGGCGCCGCGCTCGAAGCGCTCCAGTCGAACAAGCTGCGGGCGCTGCTGACGATGCTTGGCATCATCATCGGCGTCGCCGCGGTGATCGTCATGATCGGGCTGGGCGAGGGCGCCCGACAGTCCGTCCAGGCGCGGTTGTCGCGGCTAGGAACGAATCTTCTGACCATTGAGCCGGGTTCCAGCGACCGCGGCGGTGTACGCACCGGCAGCGGCGGACTGCCCTCGTTGACCGAGGACGACGCCAAAGCGATTCTGAGCCAGGTCGCCGGCGTGGCCGCGGTCAGCCCCATCCTGAATGCCGGCAACACCCAGGTCGTCGCCGGCGACCAGAACTGGAGCACCGACATTCAGGGCGGCTACCCGTCGATCTTCCCGGTCCAGGACTGGGAGATCGCCGAGGGTGCCGCGTATAACGAGGGGGACGAGGCCTCGGCCGCGCTCGTCTGCGACATCGGGCAGACCGTCGCCACCAACCTCTTCGGGACGACCGACCCGGTTGGCCAGACGATCTTGATCCGCAACGTGCCGTTCACCATCAAGGGCGTGCTGGTCTCGAAGGGTAGCAACGGCTTTCAGGACCAGGACGACGTCATCTTGATGCCGTACGAGACCGCTCAGATTCGCCTCTTCCACCGGCCCTCGGTCAATAACATCATGGTCCAGGTCTCGCAGACGAGCCAGATCGACTCGGTTCAGACCGCTGTCACAGACCTTCTCCACACGCGTCACCGCATCCGACCCAATCAGGCCGACGACTTCCGGGTGCGGAACAACAATCAGATCATCAACACAGCGCAGCAGGCGAGCGATACCCTGACCTACCTGCTCGCCGGCGTCGCCGCGGTGTCGCTGCTCGTCGGCGGCATCGGCATCATGAACATCATGCTCGTTTCGGTCACCGAGCGAACGCGCGAGATCGGCATTCGGATGGCGGTTGGGGCCCGCAAGAACAACATTCTGTCGCAGTTCCTGGTCGAAGCCGTCCTGTTGAGCGTCGTCGGCGGGATCATCGGCATCCTTTTGGGCACGGGAGGATCGGTCGGGTTGAGCAAGTTGGCCGGGTGGGACGCGGTGATCACCGTCCAGGCGGTCGTGCTCTCGTTCGGGTTCGCGGCGCTCGTGGGCGTCTTCTTCGGCTATTATCCCGCGACGAAAGCATCCCAGCTCGATCCGATCGACGCCCTGCGCTACGAGTAGGCGAGCAAAATTTCACGAAAGCGGGCCGGAGGGTTTAGAATCTAGTGAGACGGTCGGCCGATGGGTCGAACCGGGGAGACGTTCACCGCGGAAACGCAGAGGACGCAGAGACGAGTGACGCGGGATGAGGGGCCCCTCATCCCGCGTCCGGGTGCCTGGGGTAAGCTGAATGGGTTCTCGATCCGCGATGAACGGCCCTAGCGCGCCGGGATCGCTGGAGCGTTCGACCAATCGGGTGACGCGACGCACGTTCCTCAAGCGGTCGAGCGTGTTCGGCACGGTTGCGCTGGCCGCCCTGGCCGGCACCACCGCGTGTGAGCCCAGCCAGAAAGCGGCCAGGGCGTACGATGAGCGGTCGTTCCTGGCCCCGACGCGCGTGCCGTCGCCTCATCCGCCGCCCGGTCCGGACCCGACCTCGGTCGCTCGTTCCGCTGTGGTGGCGCGCGCCACGCCGATCCAGTCGGTGCCGGTGCCGGACCCGGTGGCTGTCGCGACCGCGCCAGCGCCGACCCCAGCCGCGCCACGCCAACCGAACGTCCTGCTGGTCACGATCGACACACTTCGCTCCGATCGCCTTGGCTCGTACGGCTACGCGCAGGCGCACACGCCCATTCTGGACCAGCTCGCACGCGAGGGTGTTCGCTTCGACTACGCGATCTGCCAGCTTCCGCAGACGGACCCATCGCACGCCGCGCTGCTGACGGGACGCTACGCCAGCACGAACGGCGTCAAGGTCCACATGGTCGACAAGCTGCGCGCGGGCAGCCAAACCATCGCCAGCGTTTTCGAGGCGGCTGGCTACCAGACCGCGGGCATTTATAGCTGGGTCAGCCTCGATCCTCAGTTCTGCGGCTTGAACCAGGGCTTCCAGACTTATGACGGCTACGTCCTCAATCGCGGGGCGATCTTCTCGGACCCTCGCCTGGAGCAGTTGGCCGCCACGTTCCGACAGATCAAGGCGGCAGTCCCCATCGTGCGCACCGCGGATGTCGCTTTCGGCGGAAGCCAGGACATCGAAGCATCGCTCGATGGCCGCGCCGACATCACCAACGCGGCCGTCTTCAAGTGGCTCGACGATCACGCCACCGTGGGACCTTTCTTTCTCTGGGTCCACTACTACGATCCGCACTACCCCTATTCGCCCCCCACGGGCTACGACCACATCCTCGGGCTCGACTACCACGGCAGCATCGACGGGTCGGTCGATACGATCCACAAGATCGAGGACCACACGCTCAGTCCGAGCGCGGCCGACATCGCCCGGATGGAGGAGCTGTACCAGGGCGAAATCGCCTTCACCGACGCGCAGTTTGGCAAGCTGCTGGACTATCTGACCAAGCTCGGGGTCGCCGACGACACCATCATCGCGGTGACCGGCGACCACGGCGAGAGCTTCGGCGAGCACGACGACTGGACCCACGGGCTGAAAGTCTACGAGACCGAGATCCGAGTACCGCTTTTCATGCGCTACCAGCGCCGTTTGCCGCCAGGGACCGCGGTGACCGCCCCGGCCCAGCTCATCGACATCATGCCGACGCTGTTGGATCTCGCCGGCCTGCAGGCCAAGCAAGCCGTTCAGGGTACCTCGCTGCTACCCCTGATCGCCGGTCAGACCAACGGTGCCGAGCGCGCGGCATTCACCGAGCTGGCCG